>JBEDKW010000213.1:2287-3842 GCA_041171945.1 Actinomycetota bacterium | reverse complement strand
GTCAACATAATCGGCCTCGATTGGGCCTGCGATGCCCATCATCAAAATAAGGTCCATGAAGCCATGGGTGGCGTTGCCGCTCTCGGTCATTGATTCGTGGGTGACATTCTCCAAAATGGCTTCGATGTTGCCGGTGGACAGCCATTCGATGGCTTGTCTGTCGAAGACCGGGTCCGGCCCCGTTTCCTTGAATTGTCGAGGTCCACCAAGCTCCAGCGATAGGTGACCAGAACCAATCGCTGCCACTTTTAGGTCGGATGGCCACTCGTCGATGATTGAGCGGATTGCTCTCCCGAGATCCCAGAATCTCTTTGGGCTCGGAAGTGGCGGGGCAAAGATGTTTGTGTAAATCGGCACGACAGGCAGATCTGCATCAGGGCGGGTCGTGATAATCGGGCAAATGATTGAGTGGTCTAACTTCAACTCGTGGCTCACTGAGAAGTCAAAGCCTCGGTCGAGAAGTCCTTGGAGCATGTATCCAGAGAATTCCTCGTGGCCCTGCAGGACAAACTTGGGGATCCCAAATTCACGCTCTTCGTTATAGAAAGTTGCGTCGTAGACCGGCTGCTTTCCGATTAGAAAAGTTGGGTAGTTGTCGCTAAAGAACTGGTGAAAGTGGTCTGAACCGACCATCACCAATCATCCGCTTGAGGCATTCTCTCCTCGGGAGGAGCGGTTGTTGCCTTGAGATAAAAGGGGTGGTGAGTTGTCGCAAGTACAGCTGTTAGGTCGGCCATTTTTCTCCTAATCGTGTTTTGTTGCTAGTTCTCTCGGTGGTTAGTTTGAAGGGGGTACATACTTCGTGTTGCTGTCAACGCTCATGTAGATGTCTGGTCCAGCTGGGTCTTCGAGCTCTTCTAGAAGGTGCCCAATCAACCCAGCGGTTCTGGCTAGCAGTGCAAAACCCCGGAGGGTGTGAGGTGGCAGGCCTAAGTCGGCAAGGGCAGCCCCAGAAACGCCGGCACCGTTTAGCGGCAAAGTTCTGCCCAAAATTTCGTGGTGGACTCGACCGATACCCTCATACAGGCTCAAGTGGCCACGCTTCATTCCTGCCTCTTCGGCAATTCGAAACATCACCGGAGTTCTTGGGTCGCCATCCTTGTGAATTGGATGACCTAGGCCTGGAATCTTGCCGCCCTGTTCACGAGACTTGTTAATCACTGTTCTCGCAACATCATCCCATTGCGCTTCGGTGAGCTGAGAATCGATGGTCAGACCTTCTTCGGCCAGGGCGTTGTTCAAGAACTTTCCGGTATCTTCGGTCACTCCGAGAAAGCGTGATCCACCGCCGAGCAAACCAGCTGCAACCGCCCCTTGAAGGGATTCAGGTGCCGAATAAAGCGTCATACTTGCGGCAATGACAGTTGGGGTAAATCCGTGGTCGGCCAGGGCAACTAGAACAGTCTCAAAAACACGCACCTCAGCGGCTGAAGGTCGTCTTTTTGCAACCATCCAAAATGCCAACTCGCCAAATCCAACTTGACCCATAAGGTCGCCAGCTAGGTCCAGACCCAAAAGTTTGATGTGATCTCGATCGGATGTTCCTAATCCAGTT
>JBEDKW010000213.1:0-2268 GCA_041171945.1 Actinomycetota bacterium | reverse complement strand
ATCCAGTTCGGTATTCCACCATTAGTTACTCTCCTTGAGCCATTCTCGAATAAGTTCGCCGTGCTCGCCCAAGGTGGGCGGTTTCGCGTAATACTGCGCGGGGGTCGCGCTGAAAGTGATTGGTGAGCGCACCACGGGTACTGCACTTGTTCCCTCGCCAACCTCAACAACCGGGCGAAGGCCCAACTCTTCGGCTAACTTAAAGCCATCTTCGATTGAGTTGATTGGGCCGCAGGCAACACCGGCTGCCGAGAGCTCAAGGAACCACTCTTGCTTTGTCTTTTTCGACAAAGCCTCAACCAGAAGTGGTCGCAGGTCATCCCTGTTTCGGTTTCTAAGTTCAACGGTGGCAAACCGTGAGTCCTCTAAGAGTTCAGGTGCGCCGAGAGTCTTGCAGAGAGACGCGAACTGGCCATTATTTGCGGCAACGATGATGATGTCGCCATCCTTGGCTGGTAGCGGCTCATAGGGGAACAGGCTTGGGTGGGCGTTGCCCATGCGCGATGGAACCTGACCCGCGGCCAGATAGGTGGAGGAGTGGTTTGCCATTGCGGCAAGAGCGGTAGAGAGCAAGTTAACGCTGATCCTCTGACCTTCTCCAGTGTTTTCTCTGTGGTGAAGCGCCGCCAAGATTCCAACTGTGGCTTGCATGCCGGTCATGATGTCAAAAACTGAGACACCCGATCGGTAGGTGGCGCCGTTGGCATCGCCAGTGAGGCTCATCAGCCCACTAGTCGCCTGCCTCTTCACCAAAACCAGAAATCGATGCGTAGATGATTTTCGGGTTTATGGCCTTCACAGATTCATAGTCCAAACCAAATTTACGCAGGCCACCTGGCTTGAAGTTTTCCACGAAGATGTCCGCTCGGGCGGCAATCTCTAGAGCGACAGCCCTATCCTCGGCATCGCCAAAATTGAGAGTTATGGAGCGCTTGTTGCGATTGATTCCGAGATAGTAAGTTGAGACACCATCTCGCTCAGGAGGAAGCCAACTGCGAGTTTCGTCGCCGTCTGGAGACTCCACCTTGATTACGGTGGCACCCATGTCTGAAAGGCTCTGGGTAGCGAACGGACCAGCCAAAACTCGAGAGAAATCGGCAACCACTAGACCCGATAGCGCACCGCCGCTAGGGGCGGCCAGCGCATCTAGGACAACACTTCGCTGTGTTGAATTCATCAAAGCCCCTTTTTTTCGGACAGTCGTCCGTTAGACGGACACGTTAATAAAATCATACAATGGTGGAAGCGTCAATCAAGTCCCTTAGGGGCACAATTTGCTATCGAGGGGCTACCAAATGAAAAAGTCATCTCACCCAGATTTTATCTCTGCGCTCGCCCGAGGTTTGGATGTAATCCAGGCATTCAAAGCCGGTGACGGGTTCCTTTCGCTCACCGAAGTTGCCACTCTGAGTGAGTTGCCAAGACCTACTGCCAGAAGAGTGCTGTTCACTCTTGAAGAGCTCGGGTTTGTCAGAATTCAAGAAGGGATGTTCACACTCACCCCGAAGGTTCTCGATTTGGGCATGGCTTTCGTGACCTCGAAATCAATTTGGGACATCACTCAGCCGCACCTAGCCGAACTCGCCAGCGGAACTGGCCATTCAAGCTCAATCGCCCTCCTTGCCCAAGTTGGTGGGCCTAAATGCCTCAATCGGAACAAGGTTTCCGGCCTACGTCACTTCTCTTGGAAAAGTTCTATTGGCTTGGCTTGAAGAAAGCGAACTCGAGAGAGTGTTGGCAATCCCGTCGCTCTCTGGCGTCACCCCAACGAATCCGCCAACTGAGGCTCAACTAAAGCTAGAGCTAGAGAGCTGTAAATCTAAGGGTTGGGTGCTGACCGATCAGCAGTTGGCTCCAACGGTCCTCTCAATTGCAGCCCCAATTATTGACTCAAACGGAAACGTCGTAGCCTCGGTGAACGTCAATGCCCACGCCTACGAGACCGATGAAAAGCAATTGGTTGAAATCGACCTACCGCTTCTGCTCATCGCTGCGGAGAAAATCTCAAACGACTGGGCGCAGTATCACTCTCAGCCTTCAAAATCTTTAGAGGCGCTCTAGCGAACTCTCTGGCCACGGCCGTAAAGAAAGACCACGGCTAGAACGATTACGCCGTAAATGAGCTGCTGAAGATTGGCTCCGAGGTTTGCAACTGCAACAAGAGTTGCCACTTGGCCCAAGACTAAGGCTCCTCCGAGAGTTCCAAAGAAGTTGCCGCTGCCGCCAAAAATTGATGCGCCACCCACGACCACGGCCGCAACCGAGCCC
>JBEDKW010000212.1:0-2708 GCA_041171945.1 Actinomycetota bacterium | reverse complement strand
CGCATGAGCGACGTAATGGTTGACGAAGACGTGCTTCGGTTCATGCAGGGCACTCGCCCGGCACCTATCGAGAAGTTGTTTTAGCCAGCTTCAGTTCGCGCATCGCGAGGAACAACGGAAACGTGAAGGCCATCGCAGTGAAGCCCGAAAGCAGGATGTAAAGCCAGACCCGCTTCATGCCGAGCTTCTTGGCTTCGAGAATCATGAAGGTCACACCCGCGATCGCCACGATGGTGAGATCGAGAGAAAGCACCCAGTCAACCTCGGTGCCAAACCAGGCTGCCAAATAATCTTGGGCGTTCATCACGGCTATCGCGTTAAACCACCAAGCGGTTATTAGTCCGATTGCTGACAGAATAAAGAAGTAGTTGGCTCTGGCGTTTGGCTTAGTCTTCATAGTTCACATCATTTTTCAGAATCGGATTAATAGCAAGCATGAAACGCCTCGGGCAATTTTTAGTGAAGAACAGCAAGTTATCGCTGTTCGGTTTCATTGCATTAATTTTGCTGTCGAGCATCTGGGGCTTTCAGAGCTTTGGTGCTCTCAAGGGTGGCGGCTATGACGACCCGGGCAGCGACTCGGCGAAGGTCAACGAAATTCTTCGCGACAGCTATGGGCAAGACACCGCCGAGGTTGTCATCGTTGCCGATTTTGCCAAGGTCGCCGATGACCAGGCCAGCAAGCAGACCGCTGCCAACCTAACCAAAGACCTCAAGGCCATCGATGGCGTTGACGCGGTCACTAGCTATTTCGATCTCGGCAGCCCAGCCACACTAAAGAGCGATGACGGCAAGGCCGTTTATTTCTTCATCGATTTGAACGATGACATAAAGCAAAACGAAGTTGCCACCGAGATTGTTGATGAGTTCACCGGCAGCTATGAAGAGGCCAGCATTTATGTTGCGGGCTTTGCCGCAATCACCTCATCGATTAATGCCGCGGTAGAAAGAGACCTCACCGCCGCTGAGTCAATCGCCATTCCGCTCACCCTGCTATTGCTGGTCTTTGTTTTCGGCTCACTGGTTGCCGCTGGTCTGCCAATCCTGGTCGGCGTGCTGTCTATCATCGGGGCATTTTTCTTCATCTGGGTTGCCTCGCAATTCACCGACACCTCGATTTTCGCCCTCAACCTAGTGAGCGGTTTGGGCCTTGGTCTCGGCATCGATTATTCGCTGCTGATGGTGAACCGCTTTAGAGAAGAACGAGCCGGCGGCAAGACGGTTGCTGATTCGGTGATTAGAACCCTCGAGACAGCCGGCCGCACCGTGATGTTCTCAGGCCTCACCGTTGGAATCGTCTTGGCTTCGCTGGCCTTCTTCCCTCAGTATTTCTTGCAGTCCTTTGCCATCGGTGGTGTGGCCGTGGTGCTGTTGGCCATTGCCGGCGCACTCATCGCCTTGCCGGCGCTGCTAAACCTCATCGGCGACAAGGTCAACAAGATCAAGATTCGCAAAGACCTGACTCCTAAAGAATCTGTTTTTTCATTGAATTACAAACTCGAAATGTTCAATTGCTTTATTGTAATCGTTTTTTGGGGAGGCATCGCCCGCTTTGTAATGCGCCGACCGGTTCCGGTTTTGCTAGTCACGCTGATTGCCTTGGGTGGCCTCACCTCGCTGGCCGGCGGGGCTCAATTTGGCCAGGTCGACGATCGAGTTTTGCCGCAGGCCGATAAAGCTGTGGTTGCCAGCAACGTGATTCGCGAACGGTTCAGTGGCCGCGAGGGTTCCCCCATCGATGTGATTATCGAGGGAGCCAGCGAAGAGCAGGTGGCGGCTTATGCCCTAGAGCTTTCAAAGCTAGACAACGTGGTTCGAGTGCAGAGCGTTGCCGGAATCGCCAAGGATGGCGTTCTTGACCCAACTTTTGCACCGGCTTTTGTCGACTATAAAAACGAAAACTACCAGCGCGTTTTGGCGGTTCACAACCTTGAGGCTAGGTCTCTAGATGGCATTGCCCTGACCGATGAGGTCAGAGCCATCGACACTAAAAACCTCGATGTTTTGGTTGGCGGCTCGGCGGCAAACTACACCGATTCACAACGCGGAATTGAGCGGCAGTTGCCGCTGGCTGCCGGCTGGGTAATCTTCTGGACCCTCATCTTGCTGTTCCTCTTCACCGGCTCGGTGCTGTTGCCAATCAAGGCAATCTTGCTCAACATTTTGTCGCTCGGGGCAACGCTGGGTTTTGTGACCTGGGTCTTCATGGGCGGGCACCTGCAGTGGCTCATCGGTGATTTCTATGTCACTGGCACACTCGACACCTCATCGGTGGTGTTGATTGCCGTGGTGGCCTTCGGCCTTTCGATGGACTACGAGCTGTTCTTGCTGAGCCGCATCAAAGAGCAGCACGAAGCCGGGCTGGGCACCACTGAGTCGGTGGCCATCGGCCTTCAACGTTCGGGGCGCATCATTACGGCCGCCGCTTTGGTGCTGGCATTTACCTTTGCCGCGTTTATCACCAGCGGTGTCACCATCATGAAGGCCCTCGGTCTCGGCATCGCGTTTGCAATCTTGCTCGATGCCACCGTGGTGCGAGCGTTGCTGGTGCCAGCACTGATGCGTCTGTTCGGCGAGGCAAACTGGTGGGCCCCAAAGTGGATGAAGAAGATATATCAGAAGGCCGGCTTGGACCACTAAGTTCGCTAACCTAGACCCATGCTTATGTCAGACCGCGATATCCGCGCATCCATCGAAGCCAACCAGAT
>JBEDKW010000211.1:0-3851 GCA_041171945.1 Actinomycetota bacterium | reverse complement strand
GAAGAACTCTGGGATGGGCCGAAGAAACGGCCCTCACGGCCTGCTGCGCTTCACAGAAACCAGAACTATCGGCATTGCGGCCGGTTGGGTGAAGTTGCCAACCAGAGGCAGCGACTACAACAAAATGGCACCGATTATGGTTGGGCTAATGAAAGCGTTGAAGCGTCTGCCCTAAGTCGCTTCGCAGTATTGATTCAACGAATCGATCAAGTCGCTTCGTTGTCAAACGGGGCTTGTTCGCCTGCGGTGAGGCGCGGCTGCACTTGAGTCTTGGGCTTGTTTAGCGCCGTTGCATTGGCAACCGGAGCGGTTTCTAAATCTTCAGAAAGAGCCTCGCGGATGATTCGACGCGGGTCATACTGGCGCGGGTCAAGTTTTTTCCAGTCGAGTTCTTCGCCGATTTCATTCGAGAGTTGAACCTTGGCGCCCTCAGCCATTTTTCGAAGGCTCTTGATTAGATTGGCCAATTGCTTCGCATAAGTTGGCAGGCGCTCTGGGCCTAGAACGAACACGGCAATGAGCCCCAAGATGAGGAGCTTTTCACCGCTTAGACCAAACACCCATTCAGATTACCCCGTCACTGCAGGGCAAAGAGCAAACTGCGCTTTATGCTTTGACCAAGGAGTAGCAATGGCAGACAAAATAAGCAGTTGGAAGTTCGGCGAAGACTTCATCAACGAATCAGAATCAATTCGAGATGCTCGCGGCCGCGCCGAAGAATTAGGCGTTGAATGCATCACGCAATCGGTGGGTGCGCACCTCGCTCTCATTGCCTCAGCTCTCGGTGCAAAAGCAATTGTTGAAGCCGGAACCGGAACCGGAGTTTCAGGCCTCTGGTTGCTCAGTGGAGCCCCTCACGCCGTTCTAGCCACCATCGACAGCGAACCAGAAAACCTAGTTGCCGCGAAGCACTCATTTGCCGAAGCCAAGATTGCAGCAAATCGCACCCGGGTTATCAACGGCAAAGCAATTGAGGTTATGTCGAACATGGCGGATGCCGCCTACGACCTAGTTTTTCTAGACGCAGATCGCGAAACCCTTGAAGAGCAACTTCATGAGGCCTCCCGACTGCTTCGACCTGGCGGAGTGGTTGCAATCGCTCATGCACTCTGGAGAGATCGAGTGCCTGACCCGGCGATGCGCGACGACGCTACCGCAATCTATCGAGATGTCATTCGATTCTTCAGCAACAACGATGACTTCATCACTGTGCTTTCACCGGTGGGCGATGGGTTGCTGTTGGCTAGCAAACGTGGTTCAGCCACAGCTCAAAACTAGAAATTTTAGACATGAAAAAGCCGGTCTTTGCCTCTTCGTCGTTTACCGAAACTACTAAGCGGCCTCCGCCTTCTAGTGGAACACGAAGGATGATAAGACCGCGTGGCTCGCGCTCGGCTTCCATTGGACCATCGCCGGTGCGTGGCTTCATTGCTGCCATTTAAGACTCCTTGAATTGCTGGCTTCAGTGCCGAATTTCTATTATCCCACGGTGCTAACTATCGGTAAACCGAATCCTTTATTAACACATGGAGAATTTATCTCAGTTTGATAAAGGTCTAGGCGGTTAGCCAAGCTCGCAAAGCGCTCTCGCAGGTATAAATCTGGTTCACCGGAACGTTTTCGTCATCGGCGTGGGCCTTGCTCGGGTCTCCCGGACCAAAGTTGACCGCTGGAATTCCGAGGTCGCTAAACCGAGCAACGTCTGTCCAGCCATACTTTGGTCGAGGTGTGGTGCCGGTTGCCGCGATGAAGGCCGCTGCCTCTGGTCGGTCAAGGCCAGGCTTTGCTCCGGCAGCTGAATCGGTGACCACAAAGTCGTATCCCGCAAAAACCTTTCGCAAATGCGCCTCGGCGTCTTCGGCAGACTTGCTAGGCGCGAAACGATAGTTGACCGTGACCACACATTCATCCGGAATCACGTTGGTTGCAGCATTCAGGCTCTCTCGGTAAACCAACCCCTCAACCTCAACTTCATCGGTTGTGTGGTTTGCCAAGATTGCAAGAACACCGGCGGCTGCGTGTATAGCGTTCTTGCCCATCCATGGCCGAGCCGAGTGAGCCTTGACGCCCGTGGTGGTGATGTCGATTCGCATGGTGCCGTTGCAGCCACCCTCGACCAACGCCGAAGTAGGCTCGCAAAGAACTGCAAAACTAGCTTCAAGAAGATCTGGGCGGTTGCGTGAAATTCGGCCGAGTCCGTTGAGCGAGGCCTCAACCTCTTCGTGGTCGTAGAAAATCCAGGTGACGTCAACATTTGGTTCGGCAAGTTGCGCGGCAAGTTTTAGCTGAACGGCAACGCCGGCTTTCATGTCAACGGTTCCGCGACCCCAAAGCACCTGCTCGCGTTCCATCGGTAAGAGTTTGACTGGCAAGTTGTTGGCCACCGGCACGGTGTCAATGTGCCCGGCAATCACTACGCGTGAGGCCCGGCCGAGGTTGGTGCGGGCGATGATGGCGTCGCCATCGCGAATGACTTCTAGGTGTGAATAACGGCTGAGAGCCGATTCAATGGCGTCTGCCAGTTGGGTTTCGTTGCCTGACACCGATTCGATATCGCAGATATCTCTGGTTAGTTCAACTACGTCAGCTTCAAGATTCAGGGTTATCGGCGCCATGCTACGAGCCTAACTTGTAACCTTATTGCTATGACTCAAGCAGGTTTCCTCGATTCAAAGGCCTGGGGCCTAGGCCTCGCCACCATTGCCGCCGACAATTCCGTCATGGATGTCTGGTATCCGGCACCTACCCTTGGCGCCGCCCCTGCCGGTGACCCACTGATCTTGGCCACCCCGGAGTTGCTTGCATCGGTTGGTGCCGATGCTCGTCGCAACGCGACCCTCAAACTAATCAGCACCGAAGTTGACCTAGCTCAGCCGGTGCAAAACACCGCCGACGCCTACCTACGCCTCCACCTGTTGTCGCACCTATTGGTCGCTCCAAACACCATCAACCTCGAAGGTCTAATTCCAAATCTTCCAATCGTTGCCTTCACCAACGTGGGCCCGGTTGCACTTGACGACCTAGACGCCCTAAGGCCACAGCTAACTCGCGCCGGAATCAGCGTTTACGCCATCGATAAATTTCCGAGGATGGTCGACTACGTGACCCCTCGCAAGGTTCGCATCGCGGATGCCTCTCGCGTTCGCCTTGGCGCTCACCTAAGCCCAGGCACCACAATCATGCACGAGGGTTTCGTGAACTTTAACGCCGGCACGCTCGGCACATCCATGGTTGAAGGCCGCATCTCACAGGGTGTGGTGGTCGGCGACGGCAGCGACATCGGTGGTGGTGCATCGATTATGGGCACCCTCTCGGGCGGCGGCAAAGAGCGCGTGATTATTGGCGCTCGGGCACTGCTTGGCGCGAACTCGGGTGTCGGCATTTCAATCGGTGACGACAGCGTGGTTGAGGCTGGCCTCTATGGGCAGCCGAGCTCTCGGGCGTCGCAAACTTGCTGTTCCGTCGAAACTCAGGCAATGGCCGAGTTGAAGTTTTGCCTAGAGCTGGCGCCGGCGTAAACCTAAACAGCCTGCTGCACGGCTAACTTCTAACCGAATCCCAACCTTTTTCAGGCAGTGCCTGCAGGCCTAAGAGCACCGGGGCTTGGCCGGCTGGCAAAACTACACCGATGGGTTTGAAGGCGCGCGGCAAAACAGCATCCGGGCTAAAAGTGGCCAGCAGCGAATGATCTTCTCCCCCGCCAATTACCCATTCGGCTTCACTCACATCGATGGCGAAAAACTCGGTGTGGCGGTGGGAGAGGGCGCGTTGATCGGTCCCTTTGCGCGTTTGCGCCCTGGCGCACAACTGGCAGCCGAGGTGCACATTGGCAACTTTGTCGAAGTGAAAAA
>JBEDKW010000210.1:1363-3153 GCA_041171945.1 Actinomycetota bacterium | reverse complement strand
GATTACGATGCCGCTATCGATGACCCCAATGCCGAGACACCGCTGATTGGTTATGCCCTGGATGGAGTTGCTGTCTTTGCTCCGCTCGCCCACGATACAACCATCAAACTCGATGAATGCAACGGGCGTTCGACAGCAAAAGATGGTTATCACTACTACGCTCAAGCGGCCGAGAAGAACCGCATAATCAAGTGCTTTATGGGTCTAACCGCGGTTGATAGCTCGAAGCCTGACCGCCCAGGGGCTCCGCCACAGGGTTAGTTGCGCGGCGCTAGTCCGTTCCGCTAAGACTCTTACTTCATTTTGTAAGTTGGGTACTTCGCCGCCATCTTTCGCTCAGGCTTGAAAGTTGGAAACGCCAGTGTGGCTGGGCAGTAGTTTATGACGGCTGTGTAGATCATCAATGCCGCTGGCAACAGCAGCAAAAGCGACCAACCCATGCCAGTTATGGCGAGCACTGCAAGAGTCGCGCCCATGCCGGCCCGAACTAGGCGGCCATATTTGCCCGACATGAACGTGAGGAACTTGATTCTGGACGGTGTTAGTTTCATTTTTCTCCTGAGTTCAGGATGTAAAGCCAGTTTTGAGTTGACCGTATTCCCTGAATTCACCCGCTGGAACCGGGAACCAATTCCAAAAAACCGTGGCCTCCCTTTATTTACGGCCGCCGAATCGAACTCAGTCAAGCATTACCCCCGCTTTGACCTTTGCTAAATCGTTACCAAACCGCGGGGTTCCGCCTAAAGTTTCCCGATAGGTTAGTGGTGTCCGTTCAGCGGACAGTTGTCCGTAATGAAATATTCAAAGACGAATTCAAGGAGAAAAAATGCTGAGCTTCAAATCCAAAAGAGCCTCCGGCGTATTAGCCGCGTTCGCTGTTTCTGCCCTGTTGCTTTCTGGTTGCGCAGCAGCCGATGCAGCGCCTGAGGCAGAGGCCGACAAAATCGTCATTGGCTTCTCTGAGCCGTTAGCTGGCCAAGCTTGGCGAGAGACCGGTCTTGCTGCACTGATGGCGATCGCAAACCGACCTGAGTACAAGGACAGAATCGAACTTAAGATTGTGCGCACCAACGACAACGACGTCGCTCAGCAAAATGCTGCGATGTTGAACCTCATCGCGGAGGGTGTTGACGGAATCCTCTTTGACCCAGCCTCATCCTCAGGTGTTGACGCTGCTTTGGCTCAGGCCAAGCAGTTGGGCATCCCGGTTATCGCAGCTGGTGGCCTCTATGACAACGCCGACGTTTATGTTGTGTCACCGGACTACAACTCGGCCGGCGCAATTGGCATCGAGTGGCTCTTGAAGAACCTAACCACCAACAAGAAGATTGCCTTCTTGGAAGGACTTCCTGGAGTTCCGCTAAATGACGGAGCAGTGCCTTACTTGGTCGACACCCTTGAAAAGGGCGGCGCAGTTATCTCAGCCAAGGGAACCAACGGTTGGAATGAGGCAACAGCTCAGGAAAACATGGCTTCGATTCTTCGCTCCAACCCAGATGTCGGCGGAGTATTCTCGTTCCTAACTGGTGGTCAGGGTGTTCCTGAGGCGTTTGCCGCAGCAGGTCTGCCATTTGTTCCAGTAGTTGGTGGCTCAGGCTACAACGGCGAGGCCTGCACTTTGGTCAAATACCGCGACAAGGGCCTGAAGGGCATGATGGCATTTGCCCAGCCTGCCATTTATGCAAAGGCCTTCACTGAGATGGTGCGTTTGTTAGACGGCGAAACTCTCGAGAAGCAGCAGTTCTTCCCAGTAGAGCAAGTCACCGATGAAAACGCAGACAAGTTCTGCC
>JBEDKW010000210.1:0-1291 GCA_041171945.1 Actinomycetota bacterium | reverse complement strand
CCAGCTCGGTTACGACTTCCCAGGCTTGAACATCACTGCAGCAGAAATCGAAACTTACTACCAGAAGTAGTAAAGAGTCGATCGAATTGGGAAACTCGAACAACTCAGTGGCCGTAGATCTTTCTACGGCCACTGAGCCAATCCTTCAAATAATCAACATTCACAAAACCTACGGCCCCATCACCGCCGTCAAAAGCGCGACCCTAGACATTTATCCCGGCGAAGTCGTCGCCATTTCTGGTGAAAATGGTGCGGGCAAATCAACAGTGGGAAAGATTCTCGCCGGCGCTATCTCCGCAACGTCTGGTGAAGTGCTGTTCGCTGGCCAACCTTTTGCCCCAAGCAGCGTGCGTTCGGCCAGGCGCGCTGGCGTGGCCATCGCATTTCAAGAACTTTCACTAGTTCCTTCTTGGACGGTGGCTGAGAACCTAGTGCTCGCCGACAAGCCAAGTTTTCGCAGTTTTTCGCATCCGCGCGCGCAGCTTGAGGCCGCACAAATGCTCGAGTCGGTTGGAATCAAACACATTTCACCTGCCAGCCAGGTGTCCACACTCTCATTGGCTGATCGCCAACTAATTGAAATTGCCAGAGCGTTTCTAGCGAAACCCAAAGTCTTAATCCTCGATGAGGCATCTTCGAGCCTGCTCCCTGAGGGAGTGCGGTGGCTCTTTGAGAGAATTCGCGAATTCACTGCAAAAGGTGGGGCTGTTGTCTACGTTTCACACCGACTTCCAGAACTAAAAGAAATTGCCGACCGCTGCGTTGTCATGCGAGACGGCGAAACAGTTGGCGAGTTTTCCCGGGGTAAGTGGGAGAACAATGAACTGATTTCACTGATGGCTGGCCGCTCTTTAGAGCACGGCTACCCAACTCCCCCAGCTCTGGCCACCGATGCCGCATTGGTTCTTGACGTTGAAAAACTACAAGCCATCGGGGTAAATGGTTTTGACCTGAAGGTGCGGGCCGGCGAAATTGTGGGTTTGGCGGGTTTGGCAGGGCAAGGACAAGCCGAGGCGCTTCAGGCTCTCTTTGGCGCTTCCCCGGCAAAGGCAGATCGATGGATTGTGTCGGGGAAAACCATCACCCATCTTGAACCAAGTGCCGCGGTAAAACTTGGCATGTCCTTTGTTCCTGAAGACCGCAAACGCGACGGGCTTGCGCTGAAACTCTCGGTAGGAGAGAACCTTCTGCTGCCTTGGCAGGTGCTGCTGCGCCTTCAACCACACCGCTGGCCGCATAGTAGGCCGCCAGGTCAGCCATGTCCTGATCGCTCAGCGAATCCGAAACACCG
>JBEDKW010000209.1:0-3441 GCA_041171945.1 Actinomycetota bacterium | reverse complement strand
TTTGTCCTCATCGCCTCAGACTAGAAGTTTACAGAGCCGTCGCCTGCCCCGCAGGCAAAACCGCCTGCCCCGGAGGCAAAACCGCCAACCCCGCAGTCTTCCCCACGCCAAGCTGACCGGCCGCCAACCCTGCTCTCGCGCCGGCACCCTAATCTGCACTCTCACAGCAACTGCTCCTTTTGCTCCAAAACCAGCAGCTGGAGCAAGGGTCAACAGCGGGTTTTGGTTGGATTTGAAATTTTTTCATCACTCGTCAAAGCGGGGACAATTGCGCCGATTACCGGAACACCGCCTCAGTAATTGCCGGTTCTGGAATCACCCAAAACCAGCACTTGCAACGCCATTCAACTAATGGTTTTCGGGCAAAATGCCCAGTTGCTGTGAGAGCGCTGGCCCATTACCCCCAACCTGAGTCTTGGCTGGCAGTTGGTGCACAACTCCCTGAGTTTCGGCAAGTGGCGAGAAGAAAGTTTCTAGATTGATTTTGTCCTCGAAACGACAAACAAAGGAACACATAATGACCAGAAAAATCCCAAACAAAAACTTCAAGCGCAACGTGGTCGCAGCCGCAGGTGTGGCAACTGTTTTGTCACTCGCCCTAGCGACCCCATCCTTCGCACATCCCTCCATCAAGGGCTCAGTCGAAAGTCACTCTAAGGGCTCGGCTTCTGCCCCTCGCGTTGCGGCAGCCAAGGCAACCGTTTCAGCAACCATCACCGCAGTTCCGACCACAGTGACCGACAGTCGCGCAGCCGAGCACGGCGCACGTTTTGTTGCTTATAAACTCGCAACCGACGCAACCGACGCACCCGCCACCCAGCCAACTACCGGTGGCCACCCAGTAGGGATTCGCGGCGGCACCCTGGCTAACGGCGTCCTAACCGGAACCATCGACCTAAAGGGCGGCGCAGCAAGCACCACCACCAAGTTTGCGATCTACCCAACCTCCGGTGGAACCCCGATCTTCGCAACCGTAACTGTTGATGCCGCAGGCAAGGCAACCGCTACAACCTCAGCTGCGCTAACTGCAACTTTTGACGCAACCCTAAAAGCCCCAGCAATGGGCGAGGGCAAGAGCCCAAAGGGTGACCGCAGCAGTAAACACGGCGGCGGCTCAAAGGGTGACCACGCACCCAAGGAAATGGACGACCACTCTCTAAAGTCCGGCCTAGCCGCAACAGCGGCAGCCCAAATCACACTCGGTTAATCTCTCAAACCGATTATGAGAAAACCCCCGAACCTCAGCGGTTCGGGGGTTTTCGCACAAATCAACTAACCAACCTGTTCAGCCCAACGCGTTCCGCGGGTATGCGTTGCTTGGTGCTCAGTGTGGTTCGGGTCGGCATAGCAGGTGTCGCAAATCAGCACGAGGTCTTTGCAACCAGGTCCAGCGCAATCACGGAAGCTGTTGGTCGGGCCACCACAAGCCTCGCACTCGCCAATCACCTTGGTTTCATCACTAAAGTCTTGAACCATGCGGTCATCGAAGATGTAAAGAGAGCCCTCCCAGAGGCCCTTATCTTTGAATGCCTCGCCATAGCGAACAATGCCACCGGCCATTTGATAGACCTCGGTAAAGCCGCGATTGATCATGACCGCCGAAAGAATTTCACATTTCACAACGAATTCCGCCGGTGCAGTAGGTGACAATCGGCTTGTCTTTGAGATGGTCATATTTGCCCGACTCAAGTTCGGCCACAAAATCGTGTGAGGTCTCAACATCTGGAACGATGGCGTTCTTGAACTTGCCAATTTTTGCCTCAAAGGCATTTCGACCATCGAAGAACACAACTTCGTCGCCACGCTCCTCAACCAGAGCGTTTACTTCACGAGGCGCCAAGTGCTTGCCACCATTGGTGACACCGGTCAGATCAACCTGAACTTCATCCGGGGCCCTAAAGGCCACAAGCTCACTGCGACTCTTGACCGACAACTTCGGAAAGTCGTCGCCAGTGCCATCAGACCACTTGAAATCAATTTTGCTGAAACCCGGGTACTCGCGAGTTTGGCGAACGTACTTCTTCAAATCCATCATGTTGCCACCAAGGGTGCCATTGATGCCGTGCTTCGAAATAATGATTCGACCCTTGAGCCCAAGAGTCTCGCACAGGGTGGTTTGCCAGAGGCGCAAAGCCACTGGGTCAGCTACCGGAGCGAAGCCGTAATAAAGAATGATTTTTTGAAGGTCCACAACCTGATTCTACTTCTGATAGCAACTTAGGATAAAGGGATGAGCATGAAACCAGGCATTGACGCCGCAGCCCTAGACAAGACAGTTCGCCTACAAGACGACCTATTTCAGCATGTGAATGGCACTTGGTTTGCCGCCACCGAGATACCTGAGGACAAAGCCATCTATGGCAGTTTTCACATGCTCGCCGATGATGCTGAAGCAGCAGTCAAAGAGATTTTGCTCGAAGCTGCAGCCAACCCGCAGCCTGGCGTGAGCCAGCAAATCGGTGACCTCTATTCGGCATTTCTAGACGAAGAGCGCGCCAACGAACTGGGCGCAGCCCCAATCGCAGCAGATTTGTTGCTCATCAGCCAAGTGCGTCAAATTGACGACGCAACCAAACTTCTCGGTGAATTCGAGCGCACCGGCGTCAGCGGCCTATTTGGCCTCTGGGTAGACAACGACGAAGGCAACCCAGACCGCTATATCGTCAACATGTCTCAGGGGGGCCTCGGCTTGCCAGATGAGGCTTATTACCGCGAAGAGAAGCACCAAGAAATTCGCGATGCCTACGTGCCTCACATCGCCCAGATGCTCACCCTCGCCGGCTGGGCCACCGAAGCATCGCTGCCTGCGGCCCACCAGATCATGGATTTCGAAACCGCGCTCGCCGCGATTCACTGGAACAACGTGGACACCCGCGATGCCGATAAGACCTACAACCTAACCGCGCGCGCCCACCTAGACGCACTTGCACCAACCTTCGATTGGAACATCTGGCTCACTGCCGCCCAGTTCGACTCCAAGGTTCTTGCCGAAACCGTAGTTGGCATGCCGAGCTTTTTCGAAGGTCTAACCGAACTATGGAACGCCGACCACCTCGAGCAGATCAAGCTCTGGTTGGCCTGGCAGGTCATTCGCTCAACCGCACCATTCTTGAGCGACGAATTCGTGAACGAGCGCTTCGCGTTCTACGGCACCAAGCTCACCGGCGCACCGATGAATCGTGCCCGCTGGAAGCGAGCCGTCTCACTAGTCGAGGGCTCACTCGGCGAAGCCGTCGGCAAGATCTACGTTGAAAAGCACTTTCCAGAGGCCGCCAAAGCCCGCATGGACGAACTGGTTGAATACCTCATTCAGGCCTACCGCGACAGCGTGAAAGACCTCGACTGGATGACCGAAGCCACGAAGATTAAAGCTCTAGTGAAGCTCGACAAGTTCACCCCGAAGATCGGTTACCCGGTTAAGTGGAAGGACTACTCGAGCGT
>JBEDKW010000208.1:0-3077 GCA_041171945.1 Actinomycetota bacterium | reverse complement strand
CCCCGGCGGTAGACTTTTGACACCGCAACCGACAATCCCAAAGGAGCCAGATGAGTCTCGCAGACTATGCCCGGCAACACGGGTTGAAGCGCGTTGGAGCAAGGCCCGAGTTCTTGGAATACCTTGCCCAGGCCTGGTCTCGTCGCGATTTTGCCTTCACGCTCTCGTTGTTTGCAAACCAAGCGGCTAACGCCAGAAACCGCCTCGGTCGTTGGTGGGTCTTACTGCTGCCAACCATTCAGGCAATGGTTTACGGGCTAATTTTCGGCATCATCATGGGCTCATCCCGCCCAGACAACTTCATCCCGTTCTTGTTCACCGGCGTGTTTCTCTTCTCTTATTTCGCCGGGTCTTTTCAGTCTGGTGCCAGCTCGGTCACCGGCAACGTTGGCCTAGTTAGGTCACTGTCGTTCCCTCGTATGCTGCTGCCAATCTCGGCGGTTATGCGTCAGTTCTTTAACCTGTTGCCACAGCTTGGGCTGCTTTTGGTGGCCCTCGTTTTGTTCCAGCAAGACATCACCTGGGGCTGGCTCGCGCTGTTTCCAATTTTGTTCCTAATGACTATGTTTGCGTCTGGCTTGGCAATGGTTGCTGCTCGGCTAACCGTGCACATTCAAGACCTCACCAAAATCATCCCTTTCATGGTTCGGGTGGTTTTTTACACCAGCGGAATCTTCTTCAGCATGGAGCGCGTGTTAGGCGACTTCCCGGTTGTCCTGCAGATCATGCAATTCAATCCGGTCTATGCCTTTATTGAACTCTCCCGAGGCGCTCTAATTGAAGGTCACGAGATGACCGGTTTTCTATGGGCCGTTTGCTCTTCATGGGCAGTAGGCGCTTTGCTACTCGGTGTCTTGTTCTTCTGGAAGGCGGAGGAGCGCTATGGCCGCGAAGACTAAAGCTACGACTGAAACTCGCAAGCCCGTTGTCGTAGTGGACGACGTGCGCATTACCTACAAGGTTTTCGCTGGTGGCCGCAGGGCAACTCGAGGTGCTGCGGGTGGCGGGCTGTTCTCTAAACGAGTCGGCCTTAGAGAAGTGCACGCAATCAAGGGCGTCAGTTTCACAATTTTTGAAGGTGAATCAATCGGTGTGATTGGTTCGAACGGTTCTGGCAAATCGAGTTTGATGCGTGCCATTGCCGGTCTAACACCGGTTACCAAANNNTTACCAAAGGTGCCGTCTATTCGTCAGCCAGACCAACCCTTCTTGGGGTCGGCGCGGTGCTCATGCCGAATCTCAGCGGCGAAAAGAACATCTTGCTCGGCGGCTTGGCCATGGGGTTCTCGAGGCCACAGATGGTGGAATCGACCAAGGCAATCACCGAATTCGCCGGCCTCGAAGAGTTCATCGACCTACCGATGCGCACCTATTCGTCGGGCATGTCAGCTCGCTTGAGGTTTGCCATCGCGGCATCACGAGACCACGACATTTTGATTGTCGACGAAGCTCTAGCCGTGGGCGACCAAGAGTTCAGAAACCGCAGCGAGGCTCGCATGCGAGAGATGCGCGATAACGCTGGAACCCTATTTTTAGTAAGCCACAGCCTCAAATCAATCCTTGACACCTGCACCCGAGTGCTTTGGATTGAAAAGGGCGAGTTGATCATGGATGGCGAGCCGAAGGCAGTCGTCGACGCCTACAACGAGCACACCGGCTCAAGCACGATCGACTAATCATGGCAATGCCACCAGTCACGGTCATCATGCCGGTTCTCAACGAAGAGGCCCACCTGGAGGGTGCGGTTGACAGCATTTTGAGTCAGGATTACGCAGGAATCCTTGAGTTGATTCTGGCTCTTGGGCCTTCGCGAGACGGCACCAATAAGATCGCCGCTCAGCTTGCCAAAAAAGACCCTCGAATTATTCTGCTCGACAACCCTCGAGGCCTAACCACGGTTGGCCTAAATGCAGCCATCAAACTTGCCAAGCACGATTACATTATTCGCATCGATGCCCACAGTGAACCGGCTCAGGGCTACATCCACAATGGAATTCTTGAGTTGATGGCTCAAGACGCAGATCTCGTTGGCGGCATCATGGACGCCAAGGGTCGCAGTGCTTTTCAGCGAGCGGTGGCTTGGGCTTACACCAGCCAATTTGGGCTTGGGTCAGCCAGTTACCACGTTGGCGGTGAAGCGGGGGAGGCCGAAAGTGCTTATCTGGGCATCTTTAGAAAGAGCGCACTCATTAGAGTCGGCGGCTATGACGAAGCTATTATTCGCGGCGAAGACTGGGATCTTGCCCAGCGCATTAAGGCCACCGGAGGCTTGGTTTGGTTCTCGCCAGCGCTCAAGGTCACCTATTGGCCGAGGGGTCGATTCAACGGTCTTGCCAAGCAGTTTTTCTCGACCGGAGTTTGGCGCGGCGACCTAACTAGGCGCGATCTCAAGCGGGCTTCGAGACGCTACTTTGCGCCTCCGGCACTGGTTTCGGCAATCTTGCTCGGCTTCGTTCTTCTGATCTTCGGCAACCTAATTGGCATCATGCCACTGGCCGGCTATCTGTTTGCCATCGTGTTTCTCTCAATTAGTTCAAGTGGCTTGAAACTAAAAGATCGTTTTGCTCTAATGATTGTGCTGCCCACCATGCACCTCGGCTGGGGTCTCGGTTTCATCCGTGGCTATTTGCTGGGCGCTGGAAACACCATTGATAAGAGCCGCATGACCAAGGATCAACTCAAATGAGCAAGTTGTCTCGTCTAGCTAAGACTTATTCACCGACTCGGGTTGCCGGAGCGTTGCGACGTCGTGCCGGTGGTTATTTGCGCAAATGGCAGTACCGCCCGCAGAACACCAAATCACTAAAGAATCAGGTTCTTTTTGAGTCGTTTCAGGGAAAGGTAATTGGCGATAACCCGCTAGCTATCTTTAACGAACTGAAGCGCGTGCGACCAGACCTTAAATTCCTCTGGACAACGGGGCCGAACACAATTGCTCCGGCAGGTTCTGTTGGGGTGAAGTTTGGCAGCAAAGCTTGGCTCGATGCTTTGGCGAGTTCAAAATATTTGGTGAACAACACCAATTGGCCTTGGTATTTTCGCAAGGTCAAGGGCCAGGTTTACCTTCAGACTTGGCA
>JBEDKW010000207.1:0-3775 GCA_041171945.1 Actinomycetota bacterium | reverse complement strand
TCTTCATCGAGCGACTCAGCAATAAGCCTTATCGGCCTAACCAAAACATTTGGGTCGGTAACGGCCGTTGCGAATCTCGATCTCGAAATTAAAGAGGGCGAATTCTTCTCGATGCTGGGGCCTTCAGGTTCGGGTAAAACCACCGTCTTGAGAATGATCGCCGGGTTTGATCAACCAACTAGCGGCACCATTCGTCTCCAAGGCGAGGACGTCACTCAGAAGGCGCCATTCGATCGCGACGTGAATACCGTCTTCCAGGACTACGCACTGTTTCCGCACATGAGCGTTTTAGAGAATGTTGCCTACGGCCTAAGAGTTCGAGGTGTCGGAAGATCAGAGCGAAACAAACTCGCGCAAGAGGCTCTGGACACTGTTCGACTTGGAGACTATGGAAATAGAAAACCAAGCGAGCTCTCCGGTGGTCAGCGCCAACGAGTGGCCCTAGCCCGCGCAGTTGTTGTGAAACCTAAGGTGCTTCTGCTCGACGAGCCGTTGGGAGCCCTGGACCTAAAGCTTCGTGAGCAAATGCAAGTAGAACTCAAGGCTCTGCAGCGCTCTCTTGGAATCACCTTTATCTTCGTGACCCACGACCAAGAAGAGGCTCTCACTCTCAGTGATCGAGTGGCTGTGTTCAACAACGGAAAGATTGAACAGCTTGGCACACCTCGCGACCTCTATGACCACCCTCAATCTGAGTTTGTGGCCCGCTTCGTTGGCAGCTCAAACCTCTTCACCGATGAAGAGTCGCGAACTCTGTTTGGCAAGAATGGCATGCATTCGGTGCGTCCAGAAAAGTTAGACCTCGAATTGTCTTCTGGTGACGGCCTTTTGGAAGCCAAAATCGAGGAAACTATCTATCTTGGCTCTGCAACTCGAATTTTGGTCGAGTTGAACCAAGGCAAGCAACTGACAATCTTGAGACAGTCAACCTCTGGGGACGCTGCCGAGATGGCCAGAGGCAAAAAAGTCTGGGTCCGCTTAAATCCTTCAGATTTAGTAAAACTTGGCGCTGAGGCGCCTCAACAATTTGGCCAAAGGGCCAAAACGATAGGAGAAACGCAATGAACAAGAAGGTAGCAATAAAGCTAGCCGGTCTTGCTGCAGTTGCCGTGTTGACTTTGAGTGCCTGTGGCACCCAGGCAGCTGGCCCATCAAGCAGCTTGCCAACCGCGCTTGGCGATTATGAAGGGGCAGTCTCGATTCTTGGCTGGCCTGGATACGTCGAAGACGGTTCTAATGACCCAGCTGTTGACTGGGTTTCATCATTTGAAGACGCAACTGGCTGTCAGGTGACATTCAAGAGCTATGGAACATCTGATGAAGCTCTAAGCCTCTTCAAGACCGGTGACTATGACGTCATCGCTGCATCTGGAGACGCAACTCTTCGTCTAGTTGCTTCTGGCGATGTGGCCGAAATCAACACCGACCTAATACCTAGTTACGCCGGGGTGTTTGACTTCTTGAAGAACCGCGACTGGAACACAGTTGATGGCAAAAACTACGGTATTCCTCACGGCTATGGCGCAAACCTGTTGATGTACAACAAGGATGCAGTAACCCCAGCTCCAACCTCATGGGATGTTGTCTTCGACAAGTCTTCTACCTACAAGGGTAAAGTCACCGCCTACGATTCACCGATTTACATCGCTGACGCAGCTGTTTACTTGATGACCCACAACCCTGAACTGGGCATTACTCACCCGTATTCTTTGGATGAGACCCAGCTACAGGCAGCGGTAGACCTACTCAAGGCACAGCGTCAGAATGTTGGCGAATACGGAACTACTTGGCAGGTTATTGCAAACTCAATGTCGGCGGATGCGAACGTAGCAACCGTTCTTCCGACTGAAGGCGCAACTGGCTGGTCTGACACTTGGATGATTGGTTCTGCGTCGAAGGCCCCGAACTGCGCCTACGCCTGGCTGAACCACATCGCTAGCCCGGAGATCAATGCTGCAGCAACCGAGTACTTCGGTGAGGCGCCATCTAGCGCTGATGCATGTAACTTCACCGATGGCTGCGAGTCATATCACGCCGGTGACGCCGAATACGCGTCGAAGATCTGGTACTGGACAACTCCGATTGAAAAGTGCCTCGACGGTCGCACCGATGTGACCTGCACCGACTATTCACGTTGGACAACAGCATGGCAGGAGATCAAGGGCTAGTTTCACTAGTTCTTGATTAGTAGACAAACATGACGAGCTCGGGATTCGGCGTTCGCGATACTTTCGCGCGCCGAATCTCGACTCGTTTGTTTGCAAGCCCAAAGATTCGACTCGGGCTTTTGCTGAGTGCTCCGCTCACTTGGCTGGTATTGATTTACATTGCTGCACTTGCAGCCCTGTTGATCACGGCCCTCTGGAAAGTCGATAGTTTTACCGGCGATATTCGCATGGAATGGACCCTGGACAACGTGGTCACAGTTCTCACCGGAGCCCTGTATCAAACAGTGACCCTTAGAACTCTTGGTGTGGCGCTGCTGGTAACGCTCATCGACATTCTTATTGCACTGCCAATTGCTTTTTACATGGCAAAAATCGCTTCGCGCAGAATGCAAAACATTCTGGTTATCGCAGTACTCATGCCGCTTTGGGCAAGCTACCTAGTCAAGGCATATGCTTGGCGCTCGGTTCTAAGCAACGAGGGTATTTTGCAGTGGCTACTGAAGCCACTCGGCTTGGACACCCCGGGCTACGGGTTAGCCGGAGTTGTCATCACAATGGCTTACATCTGGTTGCCTTATGTGATTTTGCCGATTTACGCAGGCCTAGAGCGGGTTCCGAACTCTCTTCTTGAGGCTTCTAGTGACCTTGGTGCAAAGACTCTTAGAACCATTCGAATGGTGGTCACGCCAATGCTCATCCCGGCAATAGTGGCGGGTTCTATTTTTAGCTTCTCGCTGACCATGGGTGACTACATAACCGTGAACATCGTTGGTGGAGCAAACCAAATGCTCGGAAATCTGGTTTATTCGAATGTTGGAGCCGCAAACAACCTTCCCCTTGCCGCGGCCATTGCTCTGATACCAATCCTCATAATGTTTGGTTACTTGGCAGCTGTAAGAAAAACTGGCGCATTGGAGAACTTATAGTGAGGCTCAGTAGAGCCGCCAGAATCACTCTTGGCTCAATCAGCGCGCTCGTATTAGTTTTTATTTATCTGCCACTTGCCGTTGTGTTGATTAACTCATTCAACTCGAGCCAGAACATGACTTGGCCGCCCCCGAGCTTCACACTCAACTGGTGGGTCAAGGCTGGCGAAAGTGATGCCATGTTCAAAGCCGTTGGAGTCAGCGCCACAGTTGCCCTGGCTTCCACAGCCATTGCTCTTGTGCTTGGCACGCTTATTGCCTTGGCGCTTTCGAGATACAAATTCTTTGGCCGCGAGGCTGTCAGCCTCCTCATCATCTTGCCGATTGCTTTGCCGGGTATTGTCACTGGTATCGCGTTGAATAACGGCTTCCGCACTATTTTGGGAATCAACCTCACTATGGCAACCGTGATCATTGCCCACGCAACCTTCTGTGTGGTCACCGTTTATAACAACGTGATGGCAAGGTTGTCTCGTTTGAGCCCAAACCTGGAGGATGCCTCGGCAGATCTGGGCGCCGGGGTGTGGACTACATTCAGGCTGGTCACATTTCCACAGCTTCGGTCGGCTTTGATAGCCGGGGCACTTCTTGCCTTTGCGCTCAGTTTTGATGAGATCATCGTCACAACTTTTACCGCCGGAGCGGGAGTCGAGACGTTGCCTATTTGGATTCTTAACAACA
>JBEDKW010000206.1:0-3842 GCA_041171945.1 Actinomycetota bacterium | reverse complement strand
CTTGAAAAGAGTGCGAAGCGGCTCGACCAGTTCAAACTGAAGGTCTTCAGGAAGCCCGCCCACGTTGTGGTGGCTCTTGATGCCAGCGGTAGCGCCGCCGCCAGACTCAACTACGTCTGGGTAAAGGGTGCCCTGCACCAAGAACTTGATTGGTCGGTTGTCGGCTTTGGCCTCGGCAATTAGCTGAGCCTGGGCCTCTTCGAAGGTGCGAATGAACTCGCGGCCAATGATCTTGCGCTTGGTTTCTGGGTCGCTAACTCCGGCGAGCGCATCTAAGAACTTCTTCTCGGCGTCAACGGTAATCAAACGAATGCCGGTGGCGGCAACGTAGTCGCGCTCCACCTGCTCGGCTTCATCCTGACGCAGTAGACCGTGGTTTACGAATACGCAAACCAGTTGGTCACCAACGGCTTTGTGAACCAGGGCTGCAGCAACGGCAGAATCTACTCCGCCAGAAAGGCCACAAATAACGCGGTCGGTGCCAACCTGAGCACGGATTTTTTCAACCTGCTCGGCGATAACGTTGCCCGAGTTCCAGGTGGCCGGAATTCCGGCGGCATTGTGCAGGAAGTTCTCGAGAACGTTCTGGCCGAACTGCGAGTGCTTCACCTCTGGGTGCCACTGCACTCCATAAATCTTGCGCTCACGGTTAGCGAAAGCGGCCACCGGTGTGGTGTCGGTAGAGGCCAAAACCTCGAAGCCCGCAGGGGCTTCCATAACCTGGTCGCCGTGGCTCATCCAGCAAATCTGCTCGGCAGCCTGGCCGTCGAGAATCTCTCCGCCGGCTAGCACCTTGAGTTCGGTGGCACCGTATTCACGCTTGCCAGTTGCATCAACGCGGCCGCCCAGGGCGTTCGCCAAAGTTTGGAAACCGTAGCAAATGCCAAGGATTGGCACCCCGAGTTCAAGGATTGCTGGATCGAGCTGTGGTGAACCTGGCTCGTAAACCGATGACGGGCCACCCGACAGGATGATTGCCAATGGGTTCTTAGCAGCTACCTCGGCGGCAGTCACATTGTGGTGCACGATTTCTGAGTAGACACTGGCTTCGCGCACGCGGCGGGCAATCAGTTGCGCATACTGCGCACCAAAGTCGACTACTAATACAGGCACCAAAGTCGACTACTAATACAGGACGGTTAATCGCGCACCTCGCTGGCGGTTAGTTGTTGCTGGGCCACCTTGGTGTAGTGGCGCTCTGTGAAGAAAGAAAGAAAAGGAACGATGCCGCCGGCCGCAATGAGAAGGAAGCGGAAGAAGCTCCAGCGCAGTAGCGTCCAGAGGCGGAAGTCGCCAAATAGGTAAGCCACGTATAGCCATCCGTGCACAACAAGAATGCCGACCGTGAGGTTTACGCCGGCTGGCAGGCCCAGCCCATCAACGCCGTATGGCTCAAGCGTAATCAAGCCGTTTGAAGTGAGGGCCATCAGTTCGTAGCCAGCGAGACGTCGAACGCCCCAAAGAATCATTACCAAAATCAGCACGACACCGGTGATGTACGAAGTCACCTTGAAGAACTTGAGAGCCGACTTGATGGCGGGCACGCTAGATGGGTGCAGGGGCTTGGTCATTGCTCTAGTTTACCGTTTCGTCCAGTTGCAGAATGAGTTGATCTTTCACTAGACGCCACCACAAAAACACGGCGAAACCGGCAAACAGCATCCACTCTAAAAAGTAGAAAGCGCTGAGCCAGTTGATCTGGCCAACCGTCTTACTGAAATCCACATGGATTGGTTCGAGCTGACCCGAGTATGGGTAAGCCGAGGCGCCTTCACAATCACAGATGCTCAGGTATTGGTTATAGGTGGCGATGGGCTTCTCTGGTGAGTAGGCTCAACAGGTAGGGCTTGGCTTCATTTTGTGGTTTCGGCCCTTCGGGCGGCATCAAAACTCCCTGCACCGGCAAAAATGCCTGAGCAATCAACGAACTCTGAAGCGACTTTCTGAAACTCTCGGCTTTGGCTAAATCCTGATTCCAACCCAGTGCCAAAGTAAGCGACTTGCCGGCTTCATCGGTGGAGTTAGCAATGACCCAAAAACCTTCGACGCCTTTTTGCAGGCGCTTCTCGACAATGTAGAGATTCTTGGTGTCGAGCATCACGTTGTAAGTTTCGAGTTTTACGTAGCTGACCGAGTTCTCGGCATCCTTGCTGAAGCTTCGCTCAAGCTGCCATTGACCCAAGAGCGCAAACACCGCAGCAACTGCCAACGACAGCAGCAAAGCGCCAATCCACTTCGGTTGCCTGGCAATCGAAAAGAAGGTTGGCGCCTTGTTTGGCATCTAGTTGTGCGCTTCTATGCGTGATAGGGAGCAACAACAACGTCAACGCGTTGAAACTCTTTGACGTCTGAGTAGCCGGTGGTCGCCATTGCACGACGAAGGGCACCCATGAGGTTGGTTGAGCCATCGGCTCGAGTTGATGGGCCGAGCAGAATCTGCTCGAGGGTTCCTGAGGTGCCAACTTCAACTCGGTTGCCGCGAGGCAACTCTGCGTGGAATGCCTCTTGGCCCCAGTGCCAGCCATTGCCCGGAGCTTCTTCGGCGCGAGCCAAAACTGAGCCAAGCATTACTGCGTCTGCGCCAACCGAGATTGCCTTGACGATGTCGCCCGAGGTTCCGAGGCCGCCGTCGGCAATGACGTGAACATAGCGGCCACCAGATTCATCCATGTAGTCGCGGCGAGCGCCGGCTACATCGGAGACCGCGGTTGCCATCGGTGCGTGAATGCCAAGCACCTTGCGAGTGGTCGAGGCAGCGCCGCCACCGAAGCCAACAAGAACGCCGGCTGCACCGGTTCGCATTAGGTGAAGCGCAGTTGTGTAGGTGGCTGCGCCGCCCACGATAACTGGCACGTCAAGCTCATAAATGAACTTCTTGAGGTTCAGCGGTTCGTGCGCTTTAGACACGTGCTCCGCAGAAACGGTGGTTCCGCGAATCACAAAAAGGTCTACCCCGGCCTTGATAACGGTGTCGCTAAATTCGGCGGCACGCTGTGGCGAAAGTGCTCCGGCAACGGTTACGCCGGCGGCACGAATCTGGGCAATGCGGTCACGGATGAGCTCTGCCTTAATTGGCTCTGAGTAAATCTGCTGCATGCGAGCAGTTGCTGACTCTGGAGAAAGTTTTGAGATTTCATCAAGCTGCTTGGTTGGGTCTTCGTAGCGAGTCCAGAGACCTTCGAGGTCTAGAACACCGAGCCCACCGAGCTTGCCAATGGCAACCGCGGTGTCTGGCGACACAACTGAGTCCATTGGAGCACCAAGCACTGGAAGCTCGAACTCGTAGGCGTCAATTTTCCAGGTGGTGGAGACATCCTGCGGGTCGCGGGTGCGACGGTTTGGCACAATCGCGATGTCGTCAAAAGCCCACGCGCGAGCGCCACGTTTGCCGCGGCCGATTTCAATTTCGGTCATAAGTTTTTATCCTTGGCCGCTTTTTAGCGGGTTCCGTAGTTTGGAGCTTCGATAGTCATCTGAATGTCGTGCGGGTGAGATTCTCTTAGGCCCGCCGCGGTGATGCGAACGAACTTGCCCTTTTCTTGAAGCTCAGGGATGGTCTCGGCTCCCACATAACCCATCGAGGCACGAAGGCCACCGATTAGCTGGTGAGTGACGGCTGCAACTGAACCGCGGTAAGGAACGCGACCCTCGATGCCTTCCGGCACTAGCTTGTCTTCGCGAAGCACATCATCCTGGAAGTAACGGTCTTTGGAATAAGACTTGGCCTGGCCACGAGACTGCATGGCGCCCAATGAGCCCATGCCGCGGTAGGTCTTGAACTGCTTGCCGCCAACGAAAGTGATTTCGCCTGGGGTTTCATCGGTGCCTGCTAGAAGCGAACC
>JBEDKW010000205.1:0-2991 GCA_041171945.1 Actinomycetota bacterium | reverse complement strand
GGGTGCCATTAATCAAAGCCTCGGGCTGCGAAGCCGCCGCGTTGGTTTCGCCAACCACAGCCTGCCAGTCGCTAAAAAGCTCGGCTTCGGCCAGTTGGCTCTGCCATCTAAATGATTTCAGCAGCCCCTCTAAACCTTCAGAGGCACGGATGGGGTCTCGCCCCTTGTCGAACGGACGCGAATTGGTCTTCTCGGCCTTTTCGGCCATGCGCTTGGCATCTCGAGTGAGACGACCAGTTGCTGCTTCGCGCATTCGCCAATAGAACTCTTGGGCAAAGTCGTTAGCCATTGATGGCCTCCGCCCCGCCGGCCGGTTCGGCCGAAACCACACCAGATTTCACGTGAAACACTGTGGCGACCAGTTGCTTCGGAACGTCTTCGGCAACTGCTGCGGTGATTAGCACCTGTTCGTTCTCGGCAACCATTTGGGCCAATCGCTCTCGGCGGCCGGCATCGAGCTCGGCAAAGACGTCATCCAAGATTAAAACCGGGTCGCCCGAGCGGGTTTCGGCTCGCAACAGCGCGATCGAGGCTAGGCGAAGAGCCAGAGCAAAAGACCAGCTTTCGCCGTGGCTGGCATAACCCTTGGCCGGCAAGCTGCCGAGCATCAAAACTAGGTCGTCGCGCTGCGGGCCAACCAGTGTTAGGCCGCGTTCTAGCTCTTTTGGCCGAACCAAGGCCAATTTGGTGCGATAAAGCTCAGCAATCTCTTCGCGATCCTTGGTGTCAATGAATTCGAGGCCGTCATCTTCTTCTTCACCGGCGCCACTGCTGCCAAAACCAGCACCCGAGCCGCCACCAAAACTTCGGGCGGAAATGCCGGTGCCCATGAGCGAACTCTTCACCAAAATGCGCGGTTCATTATTTGAAGTGGCAATTGATTGATAGGCGGCAAATAGGTATGGACGCAAGCGCTCCACTAAATCCACGCGGGCGGCAACAATTTCTGAGCCGTACGAGACCAGTGATTGATCCCAAGCATCTAAAGTGCTTAGAGCTGAGCCTTTGGCTCCGGTTGCCCGAGCCGATTTGAGCAAACTGTTGCGCTGCTTCAAAACCCGCTCAAAATCTGAATAAACCCCGGCAAATCGAGGCCAAACCTGAACTACAAGTTCATCGATGAATGCACGGCGGTTGCTGGGATCGCGCTTGACAATGTCTAAATCTTCGGGGGCAAAGGTCACAGAGTTCACATAACCCAGAATGTCTCGCACTCGCGTGGCAGGAGACTTGCTGATGCGTGCCTTATTGGCCGAATCGCGATTTAGCTCAAGCTCAATCAAAACATCGCGGTCTTCATGGCTTGCCATCGCACGGATGACGGCCTGGGGTTGTTCTTGCTGGATCATTGGCAGGTAGCCGGCAACTCGGTGGCTGGAGAGAGTGGAAAGGTAGCGGATTGCTTCGACCAAGTTGGTTTTGCCCTGGCCATTTTGACCAACGAAAAGGTTTACACCTTTTTGTAGTTCGATGTCGCAGGTGTCGTAATTGCGAAAATGGGCAAGTGACAGATGCTTTATAAACATCTATTCATCACCTCAGATTGAATTACAAGAGTCAGGTGCTTTTGCAGCCTGAGGGCTAGCGAACTAGAAGGTTTGGCTGCAACAGGTAGCGGAAGCTGTCTGGCAAGCCAGCTGCCTTTGCTTTTGCTCCGTGACTCGAGATAAGCACTGGGCCTGGCTTGTTTGGGTTGTCGTTGTTAGTAAACGCGATCTTCACAAACTCGCTGTGAACTCCAGCCAATCCGTCTATAAGGAACTGAGGCTTCAGTGAAACAACAATTTCTTTGCCAGAAAGTTCGGCACTGATGCTCTCTGAGGCCTGAGCGGTCTCATTTCCGGTGGCCTCAAGTGACACTTGGCCTTCGGTAAAGCTGTAACGCAGTGGGCTCTCGCGCTCTAGCACCAATGAAACACGACGAGTTGAATCGATTAGGTCCTGAGTTGCAACAATCGCGTAGAGTTGCAACAATCGCGTAGTTTTCAATTTCAGTAGGGAACAAGCTCTTCACCGGCGGAAAGTTGCCCTTTAGAAGCAATGATGTGACCGAGCGGTTATTCGCGCGGAAGGCGATCATCTCTCGCTCGTCTGTTTTAGCGATCGAGATTGAAATTTCACCCTGGTTACCAAAGGTTTTTGCAACTTCTTGAAGTGTTTTTGCCGGAACTAGGGCAACGGAGCCATCTGCATCGGCATTGCCAACCCAGGCTGATTCCCTAACGGCAACGCGGTAACGGTCGGTGGCCACAAATGACAAATTCTTTGAGGTGGCTTCAATTTGAACTCCGGTAAGAACCGGGGTGACATCGTCTTTAGATGCTGCGATGGCAACCTGCTGAACCGCGTGAGAAAAGTCTTCTCCAGTAATGGTTCCTGAGATTGCTGGAATCTCTGGAAGGGTTGGGTATTCCTCAACTGGCATCGTGAGTAGAGAGAACTTAGTAGAACCACAAGAAACTACAACTTTGGCACCGTCGGTAGAGAACTCAACCGGCGCATTTGGTAGTTTGCTGGCAATTTCAGATAGCAAGCGGCCTGAAACAAGCACGCGGCCAGATTCTTCTACTTTGGCAACGATCTCGGCCTGGGCAGAGACTTCGTAGTCAAACACTGAGAGACGCAATGCGTTTGCATCGGCCTCAATCAGAATTCCGCCAAGAATAGGCAAAGTTGTTCTCTGTGGCAAAAGTCGAACAGCAAATGAAACGGCTTCGCTAAGCACGTCTTTATTGACTTGAAACTTCAAAGCTTTCCCCGAATCTGCAGGTTAGATAACCGCATTGGTTTCTGAGCCTTAATCTTGGCACAGATTAGTCTTTAGAACCGCTATTTAGCGAGGTTTTATCTGGCCTCGCCATAGTTTTTGTAACTCGTAATTTGCTTGTCAAGTTCAGTTTATGAAATTTTAGTAGACGAATCTCTATTGCCAGTTTCCTACTAGTTCAACACTCTTTAGAACTCTGCCTCGAGTGCAGCAGTTCTTTTTTC
>JBEDKW010000204.1:0-3049 GCA_041171945.1 Actinomycetota bacterium | reverse complement strand
TCGATGGCAATAGCGGTCTTGCCAGTCTGACGGTCACCGATGATGAGCTGACGCTGGCCGCGACCAACTGGAATCATGGCGTCGATTGCCTTGATGCCGGTTTGTAGAGGCTCGTGAACCGACTTGCGGGCCATAACGCCAGGAGCCTGAAGCTCAAGCGCACGACGTCCTTCGGCCTTGATGTCGCCTAGACCATCGATTGGGTTGCCCAGTGGGTCAACAACGCGACCCAAGAACTAGAACTTCACCGGTGCGGTGAACTTCCATGCCCTCGACGATACCTTCGAAGTTTCCGAGGACAACGGTGCCGATCTCGCGCTCGTCGAGGTTCAAGGCTAGGCCTAGAGTGCCATCGGCGAACTTGAGAAGCTCGTTAGCCATCGCGCTAGGCAAGCCTTCAACGTGAGCGATGCCGTCTCCGGCGTCGATTACGTGGCCTACTTCGGTGCGCGAAGCCTTGGCTGGCTCGTAAGACTTAACGAAGTCTTTTAGAGCGTCGCGAATCTCGTTCGGGCTGATTTTCAGATCTGCCATCTCGTTCCTCTACTTCTGGGGCGAACCCCGATTGGTCTAATCAATAAGTTGCCGAGGCAACTAAGGTTTTGGGCTTCTCGCCTAAGCGAGTTGCATTTTGGCGCTGTTTAGACGGCTGATAAGGCTGCCATCGATGATTTGTCCGGCTACCTGCACCTTGATGCCACCGAGAATTGCTGGATCAATCTCTAGGTTGAGCTTGAGGCTCTGCCCGTAAGACTTAGCCAAAACTGCTTCTAGACGCTCAAGTTGCTTGTCGTTGATTGGCGCTGCCACGGTGACGATGGCCACTAGACGCTCGGCGTAGGCAGAAACCTGCTTACCGAACTGAGCTAGCACCAAGGAAACGCGACGACGACGAGCACCGACAACGGCACGAGTGATAAGAACAGCTGCCTCTGGAGTGACTTTGCCCTTGATGAGCGTGTCAACCAAAGCCAGTTTCACTGACTCGGGGGCCTGCTTGGCGCCAAGAGCAAACTGCAACTCTTGATCTGAGTCGACTGCCTGCTGGAAGGCAAACAGTTGAGACTCAACGCTGGCCAAGTTTTTATTAGCGGCGGCGATGGCAGAAACAGCAAAAACGGCTAGCTGCTCAAAGGCTGCCACGATGTCGTGACCCGATGACCAGCGAAGTGCAACTAGAGAGCTTGCGAACTCAAGGGTGCTCTTAGAGACGCTCTTGCCGAACACGGCGGTGAGCGCACCAGATTTCACCTTGGCCTCGGCGGAAGGGTCCGAGAGGATGTTGCGAAGTTGAGCTGACTCTGCGGTGGCTTGGCCAATCGCAAACAGCTCTTCTGCAAACTTGAGGTCGGCCGAAGCGAGCAGCGGGATTAGCGCTGCCTTTGCCTGGGCTAGTGACTGTCTAGTTGAACTTGCCATTACTTTTTCTTGCCTACCTTGTCACCGGCTTCGAGGTCGGCCAAGAACTGGTCGACGACGCCGGTTGCAATTTTGTCGTTCTTTAGGCTGGCGCCTACAACGCTCGATGCTAGATCGATGGCCAAAAGGCCAACTTCTGCACGGAGAGAGATAAGTGCTGCCTGACGCTCGGCCTCAATCTGAGTCTTTGCGGTTGCGGTCAAACGAGCTGCCTCGCTCGAAGCCTGCTCTTTGAGTTCAGCCAAAATGGCTGCACCCTCGGCGCGAGCTTCTTCACGAATATTTGCTGCGTCGGCACGCGCTGCGGCTTGCTCAGTCTCGATGTTTGCAGTTTTAGCTGCAGCTTCGGCCTGGGCTTTTTCAGCAGCTTCGAGGCGACCTTCGATTGCCTCGGTGCGAGCATCAAGGGTCTTCTTGAAGTTCGGAAGAACTTTGAACCAAAAGAAGCCCAGCAAAATCGCAAAAACAACCGAAGACCACAGGAGATCGTACGACTCAGGGATAAGTGGGTTTTTAACCGCACCTTCCGAGGCCGCTGCGAGGATCCTAGAAATCATGGTTTTGATCCTGACTGATTAAGCGAAGATGAATGGGGTTGCAAGACCGATAAGCGCAAGTGCCTCGGTGAATGCGATACCAAGCCACATGGTGACCTGAAGCTTTGCAGCCAACTCAGGCTGACGTGCGATTGATTCGATGGTCTTTGAAACAACTAGTCCTACGCCGATGCCAGGACCAACTGCTGCTAGGCCATAGCCGACTACTGCTAGGTTGCCAGTCATTTCGGCAATGTTTCCCTTCCGTGGGTTTAAATCTGACGGTTGTCAGATCTGATTAGTGCTCGTCTGACAGGGCCAACTGAATGTAGACCGTTGTTAGAAGAGTAAAAACGTAAGCCTGAAGGAACGCGACCAAGATCTCGAAGAGAGTGAACGCGAAACCAAACACGAATGTGCCGGCGCCGAATAGCTTGAACAAGCCATCCGATTCGAACAAGAAGAACTGGGTTGCTGAGAAACAGAGCACGAGCAACAAGTGGCCCGCGATCATGTTCATGGTGAGACGAAGAGCCAGAGTAACCGGGCGAAGGATGAAGGTCGAGAGGAACTCGATAGGTGTCACCATGATGTAGAACACCTTTGGAACACCAGCTGGGAAAAGTGCTGACTTGAAGAAACCGAATCCGTGCTTCTTCATTCCGGCATAGATGAAAGTGACATAGGCGGCTAGGGCCATGACGATCGGCAGACCGATAACCGAAGTGCCCGAGATGTTTAGGCCCGGGATAACACCGGTGATGTTCATGCCGAGGGTGACGAAGAAAATCGTGGTTAGCAACGGCAAGAAGCGGTCGCCGTCTTTTTCGCCGAGCTGCTCGTGAGCAATGCTCTTTCGAACGAAGTTAAGGGAAATCTCACCCATCAACTGGAACTTGCCAGGAACAAACTGGCCAGCCTTGTTGGCCTGCTTGAACTTTCGTGTCCAGAGGGTGAAAACAATCACGAGCAAAGTAAGTACGAGCAAGCGAATAAGCATGATGCGGTTCAGCGCAAAAGGGGTGCCTTCGAAGGCAACAATCTCTGGATAGAACTCCATGATTGAGGGGGCGTGGAAGCCACCGCCCGACTCA
>JBEDKW010000203.1:0-5852 GCA_041171945.1 Actinomycetota bacterium | reverse complement strand
CTCGTAGCCGAAGGTTTTCATGATGGCGATGCCCGGAATGTTCTGGCTGGCCATTGTGACCAAGTAAAGAGGCACGCCAATGCTGATGATGGCAGCTAGGTCGAAGGTTGGGGCCACGAATTCGAGGGTCGGCAAAATTTCGCTTGCCTTCACTGTGATGCCTCGGTCAATTGCGGTGAGTGTAAAAATAATCACCATGGCGACCGGTGTAGCCCAGATGGTTGCGAAGCGGTAAAGCACTAACCAAAACAAAATCGCAGGCAGCACAATCCAAGGAAAATCTGCAGCTGACTTGAACGGCGCGATGCAGAAATTGAAGATCACTCCGGCGAGCATGGCCGATGCAATCGGTTTTGGAATCGAGGAAACCAAGCGACCCAATGCCGGCCAGAGACCAGTAAGGACCAAGAGCGCTCCGGTGACCATAAAGGCACCAACGGCACTGCTAAATGAGAGCCCCAGCGTGCCCGAAGAGATGAGTAGAGCAGCCCCAGGGGTGCTCCAGACGATCGAGATGGGCATCTTGTAGCGAGTGCTCAGAATGATTGACAAGAGGCCGTAAAGAGCGATGAGCACCACGATGCCTGAAGTTGTCTGGGACTTAGTTGCGCCGAGAGATGTGAGAGCGGCAAGCACCAAACCAGCACTAGCTGCGGTTCCGGTGATTGAGGCAACTACTCCGGCTAAGAAAGGTGCGCGGTGGTCGGCATAACGCCAGGCCACTTTTTTAGGCCGACTTTTCTTGGCGGCTTGACTTGAATGCCGATATGACCGGTGCAGCACCGTCTTCGACAACTTCTTTAGTGATCTTGACTATGCCCTGAACTTCACTGCCCGGAATGTCGAACATGATCGAACCGAGAGTTTCCTCCATGATGGCTCGAAGACCGCGGGCGCCGGTTTCGCGCGCCACTGCCAAGTCGGCAATTGCCTCTAGGGCTGCGTTGTCGAATTCGAGTTCAAAGCCATCGAGTTCGAACATGCGCTGGTATTGCTTGACCAATGCGTTCTTTGGCTCGGTAAGGATTTGCATCAAGGCGCTGCGGTCTAGTGGGGTGACGGTTGCGATGACCGGCAGACGGCCGATGAACTCTGGAATCAAACCAAATTTGCGGAGGTCTTCAGGCTGGACTTCGGTGAAAATCTCAATGTTGTCGCCCTTGCCAGAAATAGGCGAGCCGAAGCCGATGCCCTTTTTGCCCGAGCGAGCCGAGATGATTTCTTCGAGCCCGGCGAATGCACCGGCAACGATGAATAGAACGTTGGTGGTATCAAGTTGGATGAACTCTTGCTGAGGGTGCTTGCGGCCGCCCTGCGGTGGCACCGAGGCAATGGTGCCCTCAAGAATCTTGAGCAGAGCCTGCTGCACACCCTCGCCAGAAACATCGCGGGTGATTGAAGGGTTCTCGGCTTTGCGAGAAATTTTGTCGATTTCGTCGATGTAGATGATGCCGGTTTCGGCGCGCTTCACATCGAAGTCGGCTGCCTGAAGAAGCTTGAGCAAAATGTTTTCTACGTCTTCGCCAACATAACCGGCTTCGGTTAGTGCGGTGGCGTCGGCCACGGCAAAAGGAACATTTAGGCGCTTGGCGAGGGTTTGGGCTAGGTATGTTTTGCCACAACCGGTTGGGCCAATCATCAAGATGTTTGACTTAGCGATTTCGATTGAGTCGTGGTCTTTGCCGGCAGCAGTAAGGGTGCCGCGTGAACGAAGGCGCTTGTAGTGGTTATAGACCGCAACAGCGAGGGCCTTTTTAGCCTGGTCTTGACCGATTACGTATTCGTCGAGGAAACCCTTGATTTCACGTGGCTTAGGAAGGTCGATTTCTTCAACGCCCTCGGCAACGGCAGCACCTAGTTCTTCTTCAATAATCTCGTTGCATAGCTCGATGCACTCGTCACAGATGTAAACACCCGGACCCGCAATTAACTTGCGCACCTGCTTCTGGCTCTTTCCGCAGAAAGAACACTTTAGGAGGTCGCCAGATTCGCCGAGCTTAGTCATCAACGACAAAGCGGATGAGCCTCGCCCACCCGCTTTTCGTCAATCTTGATTTAGATGTTTTTGCGTGAAGTCAACACCTGGTCGATTAGACCGTAGTCAAGCGCTTCAGAAGCCGTCAAAATTTTGTCGCGGTCGATGTCTTTGCTGATCTCGGCGATTGGCTTTTTGGTGTGCTTGGCCATGGTCTCCTCTAGCCACTCACGCAAACGCATGATTTCGCGAGCCTGAATTTCGATGTCAGATGCCTGGCCTCGGCCTGAATCGCCAGTTGATGGCTGGTGAATAAGGATTCGAGCGTTCGGCAAAGCCAAGCGCTTGCCCGGTGCACCAGCGGCCAACAGAATGGCGGCAGCTGACGCAGCCTGACCTAGACATACGGTCTGGATCTGTGGGCGGATGTACTGCATGGTGTCGTAGATGGCAGTCATCGCAGTAAATGAGCCACCCGGTGAGTTGATGTACATGGTGATGTCGCGGTCTGGGTCTTGCGACTCTAGAACTAGCAACTGAGCCATTACGTCATCGGCAGATGCGTCGTCTACCTGAACGCCCAGAAACACGATGCGGTCTTCAAAGAGCTTGTTGTAAGGGTCTTGGCGCTTGAAACCGTATGAGGTTCGCTCTTCGAAGGTAGGAAGGATGTAGCGAGCCTCTGGGCTGCCAAAGACGTTGGGATTGATTTGGTTTGAGCTGTTCATGTTCTCTCCTGGGCCTTTGGCTTTAGTTAGCCGAGCCAACGCCGGTGGCGCCAGCTGCGTGAGTCTGAATGTGGTCAATGAAGCCGTAGTCGAGTGCCTCTTGAGCGCTGAACCAGCGGTCGCGGTCCCCGTCGAGTTCAATCTGTTCGGCAGTCTTGCCGGTCTGTTCTGCGGTGATCTGGGCTAGCTGACGCTTCATCGACATGATGAGCTCGGCTTGGGTCTGAATGTCGGCAGCGGTTCCGCCGAAGCCACCGCTTGGCTGGTGCAAGAGAACGCGTGTGTTTGGTGTGGCATAGCGCTTGCCCTTGGTGCCAGATGAGAGCAAGAACTGCCCCATCGATGCGCACATGCCGATTCCCACTGTGACGATGTCGTTAGGCACGTATTGCATGGTGTCGTAGATTGCCATGCCAGCAGTGATTGAACCGCCCGGTGAGTTGATGTAAATAAAGATGTCTTTGGTTGAGTCTTCTGCGGCGAGAAGCAAAATCTTTGCGCAGATCTCATTGGCCATGTCGTCTCGAACTTCAGTGCCGAGCCAAATGATGCGGTCTTTTAGCAGGCGCTCGAATGTGCTACTCGGGCCTTGAGGGTTCTCTGCCATTGCAAAACTCCTAAATTCTGTGGTTGCTTGTCAAAGATAACTGTCGCAACCCTCAAAACCTTGCAGTGTTCGCCCGAGGCTAAAGAGCGCGCCTAACCAACCTGAGTCACGGTCAAAATCACCGATGGCACTGCAACCCCAGCTGGGGTTCCCGTTGCCAGCACCGATTGCAATTGGAGGCTGGGTTCATCAGAGATCCAAAGTATTTCGGCGTACTCCCCTGCCGCAACTGTGAGAAAAAAGTTCCAGGCTGCAAAACCCTTGCCAACCCTGCCCGCCGTCGAGACCACTAGAACTTCTGTGTCGCTGTAAGGCACATTCGCCCCCTCTGTCGACAACCAAATATCAATCTGCTCAGAGGTCTGATTTGAATTCTTGTAAAGCTGAACTGAGAACTGGAGGTTATAGGTGCCAGCTTTTTCGAACACCACGCGACTATTCCCATTGCCACCATTGGCAATGGTCACTCCTTGATTGCCAATCAGCGTTTGGTTATAGGTCATCCGATTAGTGACATTGGGCACAGTGTTTGCCTGCGATGTGGTGTCGATGAATGAGCCATAAGCAGGGATGCGGAACTCTGGATCAGTGGCTTGAGTCATTGGTTGGACCGCCCGGACCGGCGGGGCCTCCAGGCGCAACCGGCCCCGGAAGTATTGGGCCAGCGGGCCCTATTGGCCCAACAGGCGCCACCGGACCTACCGGTCCAGTTGGTCCGGTGGCCCCAGTTGGGCCAATAGGGCCCGCTGGCCCAATACTTCCGGGGCCGGTTGCTCCTGGAGGCCCCGCCGGTCCGGGCGGTCCAACCAATGACTCAAGCCACTGATCCAGAGTTCCGCTGAAACCGGAGGCCTTGGCTAGGTCAAAAGTTGTTGGTCCGGCTGGCCCAACTTCACTGGGCCTGCCAATGAGAACGCGGCGCTCCCCCGGTTTGCACTGCAGACGAAGAAAAATCGTGCCTTTCGTGCCATGAATGCATGAGTAGGAGCCCGCGATGTCTGCTTCAGCCGAAGACGTTATCGGCACCGCAATAAGTGCAACTGCCACGAGCGCGCCTGCAACCAGCGTGCCAAGCAAAGAATTCGATGAAGATTTTTTTGAATGAGCACCCATACGCACCGCACTTATAGAGAAACGAGTTGGGTCACAGCATATGGGCGTAAAAAAAGTCCCCATATCGCTATGGGGACTTTTTAGAGACTAAGTTTTTTCTCAGCCAGACTATGCGTGGTCGTGACCGGTGTGATCTTCGTTGTCAGAGAAGGCCTGAACATCTGCCTTGGTGAACTCTGAAAGATCTACTGCCTTGCCCTTGCTGTCGGTAACAACAGAAGCCTCAAGAACTAGAGACAAAGCCTTGCGGCGAGCTGCCTCAGCAACAAACGAAGGAACCTGGTTGTTCTCGCTGATGGTCTTGATGAACTCGTTTGGCTCCATGCCGTATTGCTGAGCTGACTGAACTAGGTAAGAAAGAAGTTCTTGCTCGCCCACGTTTACGTTTTCAGCTTCTGCAATCGAGTCGAGAAGCATCTGAACCTTGAATGACTTGGTGCTCTGCTCGAGAACCTCTGCGCGGTGAGCGGTGTCTTCGAGACGACCCTCACCCTCAAGGTGACGGTTTACATCTGCTTCGACAAGTTCGTCTGAAACTGGCACATCGATAAGGGTCAGAAGCTGCTCGGTTAGCAACTCGCGAGCCTGCAAGCCCTGACCGTAGGTCTTTGAGCGAGCAATCTGTGACTCAATGTCGGCCTTTAGGTCTTTCAAAGTGTCGAATTCGCTGGCTAGCTGAGCAAATGCGTCATCGGCCTTTGGCAACTCGCGCTCTTTTACAGCGGTCAAGGTCAAAGCGATTTCGGCTTCCTGGCCAGCCATCTCTCCGCCAACAAGCTTCGACTTGAAGTTGGTTGATTCACCGGCGGTAAGGGTGTCTAGGGCTTCATCGATGCCGTCAAGAAGGTTGCCAGAGCCGATCTCGTAAGAGATGTTTTCGGCTGAGTCGATGACCTTTGAACCAATGGTTGCGGTTAGGTCGATTGTGGTGAAGTCGCCAGTTTTTGCTGGGCGGTCAACGGTCTTTAGGCTGCCGAAGCGGGCACGAAGGGCGTCAAGCTCTTCGTCGATCTCTTTAGCTTCGATCTTTACGTCGTCTACCTTGACTTTTAGGCCCTTGTATTCCTTGAGCTTCAGTTCTGGGCGAACCTCAACTTCGATTTCAACGATTAGGTTGCCAGCGAAAGTCTTTTCATCCGGGGTCTGCTTGATGTCTGCCTGAGGCTGACCCAATGGGCGAAGCTTCTCAGACTCGATTGCCTGACGGTAAACGGTGTCTAGACCGTCGTTGATGGCGTGAGCCAAGATTGCTGGGCGACCAACGCGCTGGTCAAGAATTTGAGCTGGGATCTTGCCCTTGCGGAAACCAGGGATGTTCACTGTCTCGGCAATGTGCTCGTAGGCGTGGTCGAGGCTCGGCTTGAACTCTTCGGGGGTTACCTCGATGGTTAGCTTTACGCGGGTTGGCTTGATTCTGTCGACTGTTGTT
>JBEDKW010000202.1:0-3232 GCA_041171945.1 Actinomycetota bacterium | reverse complement strand
TCTCTCATGGGTGGCTGCTTGCGGCAAGTGCCGTTATTGCCTCAGTGGGCACGAAGCTCGTTGTGAAGTGGCTGCCCACATCGTTGCGCCAAACGGAGTTCTGCAAGATGGCACCTCACGATTGACGCGAAATGGTGAGCCCCTATTTCACTACCTCGGGGTTTCTTCATTTGCCGAAGAGGTCGTTGTTCCTGCTTCTGGCGCAATCAAGGTTCGCGACGATGCTCCACTGGATGTGATTGCCCTCGTGGGTTGTGCCGTTGCCACCGGAGTTGGCGCAGTCACCAACACTGCACGAGTTGAACCGGGTGCCACAGTTGCTGTCATTGGTTGCGGTGGAGTTGGCCTATCGGTGATTCAAGGCGCAAGGCTTGCCGGCGCATCAAGAATCATTGCGGTCGACATTCGCCCAGAGAAGACTGCCCTCGCTGTGAAATTGGGTGCCACCGATGAAATCGATGCCTCGCGAGTAGATGCTGTCGAGGCACTCATGCAACTGTTGCCAGATGGAGTGGACTACGCATTCGATGCCATCGGCAACACCAAGACCACCGAACAAGCCATTCAAATGCTTGGTCTTGGCGGGGCCGCGGTAATCGTTGGCCTTCCACCAAGCGGGGCAAAGGCTTCGTTTGAACCGCTTGTTCTGGCTGAAGCCGATCAAAGAATTCTTGGCTCCAATTACGGCAGTGTGCGCCCATCAATAGACATTCCTGCCCTAGTCGACCGATACATGGATGGCGATCTAGACCTGGAATCCATGGTCTCAGCGAGACGACCTCTCTCTGAAGCCAAGGCTGCTCTCGATGAACTAAACGCAGGAATCGCACTCCGGACACTTCTAATCCCCTAGAGCTGTTCTCAACTCAATTACGGAACCAAGAAAGGAATCAAATGAGTAACTCAACCTCAACTCAGAAAGACTCTGGCCTCCGCGCTGGTGTCATGGGTAGTTCTGAGCTTTTTGCCCAAGCAATCGCAAACATTGCACCCAGCGCAGTTATCGCATTTACCGCCGCCGCTATTTATCTGACCGCCGGCAAAGCAACCTGGCTCTCCTTCGCAGTTGCCACCGTCATTATCTTGGCCGTCGGCTACAACATTTCGCAGTTTGCCAAGCGCCGCGCTTCTGCCGGCTCTCTGTATAGCTACGCCGCCAAGGGCCTTGGGCCATTTGGTGCATATTTCACTGGCATTACCCTGCTTCTAGGTTGCTTCGGCATTGCTTCGGCTTCGCTCAGTGGTTCTACGGTCTACATGACCACCGTTCTGAATAACCTCGGGCTGCCAGTTTCTGGAGTTGCATCCCAGGTAATCATCGCGATTATTTTGGGCTCAGGCGCAACCTTCTTCACCATCCGAGGCATCAGGCTGTCGGCTCGAGTCTCGCTTGTGCTTGAGCTGGTCTCAATCACAATCATCTCGATTGTCTTGGTCTTGGCACTGATCACACTTGGCGACAAAGCTATCGACCCAAGCCAGTTCAACTTCGAAGGCATCCCATTCAGCGGTGTTGCCACCGGTATGGTTTTGGCCATCCTAGGTTTCGTTGGTTTCTCGTCGGCTGACGCACTCGGTCGCGAGGCCCGCGATGCTTATCGCGCAATTCCCCGTGCCATCATGTGGAGCGCATTGGGCGTTGGCTTGCTCTATATCTTCGCCTCATACACCCAAGTAGCCGTTCTTGGCGATGACCTAGGTGCCTCTGCAAGCCCGATGGATGACATCGCAGCATTTGTTGGAATGCCAGCTTGGTTTATCCCAATTCTAAACTTCGGCATTGCAGCTTCATTCTTTGCAGTGGTGGTTGCACCGATCAACGTAATCGGCCGCATCATCTACGTAATGGGCAAGGAAGGCGTGATTCACGAGTCTCTAGGCCGCACCCACGAATCACACCTAACCCCTCACCGCGCTATCCTCTGGATTGCACCATTCATCATCCTGTTGCCGGCGTTGCTTTACATCCTCGGCTTCGATGGAATCAGTGTTTTGGTTTGGATCAACACCACCGGGACCTACGGATACATGTTTGCCTACGCAGCTGTTTCGTTTGCCGCAGTGCGCTACCTAAGAACCATCAACGCTGCTACCCCGATCTTCTATGCCAACGTCTTCCCAATCCCGGCTTTTCCTTTCAACGTGCTGCCATGGATCTTCTTGGCGCTAGTTGGAGTCTCACTGGCTTGGTATGCCTACCTAAAGGCCAACCGCCCAGAAGTTATCGCTCGCATTGGCACAACTGAGACCGATGTTTTAGAAGGTATTGGCTAAGCCCCCCCCGCTTAGCACTTAGCTAACCAACAGGAATGTGGCCTGGCTCGTAATGAGCCGGGCCATTTTCTGTTCTCCCAGCCGATGTGCATTGCGGGCGTTTCACGCTTGCTATTTGAGCCATTGTGAAAAAGGATTTCAAACATGAAGACCAATCGAAACGCCAACGCAAATTTCTTCTTCGTTCTAGCCGGCATCGGCCTGGTGACGGCTTGGTGGTTTAACGCACTTGCCGTGATGAAAGCCCAAGATTATTTGGCGGCCTGGTTCGGCACCGAGGTTGATGTGGTGCTCTCGCTCGATCTCACCATCGTGGCAATTGCCGGCGTGACCTTCATGTTGCTAGAGGCCAAGAAGCTGGGCATGAAACGAGTCTGGCTATACATTCTGCTTTCGGGCTTCACTGCGATGGCCTTCACGTTTCCGTTGTTCCTCGCGATGCGCGAACTAAAGCTGGCTAAAACAACTTCTCGATAGGAGCCGGGCGAGTGCCCTGCATGAATCGCAGCACGTCCTCGTCAACCATCACGTCGCTCATGCGAATCGCGCGGGTGAGATAAAGGCCCTCGAGCGAACGCACTCGGCTGAGGGCCACATATGTTTGGCCAGGGCTGAAAGCGCCACGGCCCATGTCGATAACCACTTCGTCGTAGGTTTGACCCTGCGATTTGTGAACCGTGACGGCCCAAGCCAATCGCAGTGGAATTTGTTGGAACTCGGCCAAGGGGATGGCCACCAAAACTTCTTTGATGCGCTGGGTGGCTTCGTCGAATTGTTCGTCGATTTCGTAGCGAACCTTTTCCCAGGTGGAGCGACCAACATCGAAGTTTTCGCCGTCGACAGAAACCACAACGCCACCAGAACTTGGCATGTCAACCACGGTGCCGATGGTGCCGTTGACCCAACGCTTTAGTAGGCCAACGCCGTTCGGGTTTTTCACGGTGCTCGAGTCGTCGTT
>JBEDKW010000201.1:0-4057 GCA_041171945.1 Actinomycetota bacterium | reverse complement strand
GATTCTTCAGGTCAACACCCCGACCACCTACAACGCCGACTTGAGCTACAAAGAAGTCGGAAAAGACATCTCTTGCAACCTAGGTTCGTTGAACATTGCCAAGGCAATGGATTCACCAGACTTCGGCAGCAGCATCGAAACCGCCATCCGTGCTTTGACTGCAGTTTCTGACCTCAGCGACATCGACTCAGTGACCTCAATCAAATACGGCAACGAGCAGTCACACGCCATCGGCCTAGGCCAGATGAACCTTCACGGCTACCTAGCCCGTGAGCGCGTTCACTACGGTTCAGAAGAAGGCATCGACTTCACCAACATTTACTTCTACACCGTTCTGTACCACGCACTTCGTGCTTCAAACACGATTGCCATTGAGCGCAAGAGCACCTTCGGTGGTTTTGAGCGTTCGAAGTATGCAACCGGTGAGTTCTTCAACAAGTATGTTGACCAGGCTTGGGTGCCAGCAACCGCTCGCGTTGCCGAGCTATTCGCAGATTCAAACATTGCCATCCCTACCCAGGATGACTGGTCTGCGCTTCGCGACTCAGTAATGAAGCACGGCATCTACAACCAGAACCTTCAGGCAGTTCCGCCAACCGGTTCAATCTCTTACATCAACAACTCAACCAGCTCAATTCACCCGGTTGCTTCGAAGATTGAGATTCGCAAGGAAGGCAAGTTGGGTCGCGTTTACTACCCAGCCCCTTACCTAACCAACGAAAACCTAGAGTTCTACGCTGACGCCTACGAACTTGGGCCAGACAAGATCATCGCAACCTATGCAGCTGCTACCCAGCACGTTGACCAGGGCTTGTCACTGACCTTGTTCTTCAAAGACACCGCAACCACCCGCGATGTCAACCGTGCCCAAATCGCCGCATGGCGTGCCGGCATCAAGACCATCTACTACGTTCGCATTCGTCAAATGGCACTAGAAGGCACCGAAGTTGCCGACTGCGTCAGCTGCATGCTCTAAACAGAACTAACAGAGGATAAAAACTTATGAACCTAAAGCTAACCAACCGCATTGCTCGCCCGGTTAACTGGAACCGCATCGAAGACCCAATCGACCTCGATGTCTGGAACCGCCTGACCTCGAACTTCTGGCTGCCTGAGAAGGTGCCGATGTCGAACGACCTTCAGTCATGGGCAACCCTGCGTCCAGAAGAGAAGCTGCTAACCATGCGCGTCTTCACTGGCCTAACTCTGCTCGACACCATCCAGGGCACCGTGGGCGCTATCTCACTGATTCCGGATGCAGTCACCATGCACGAAGAAGCTGTTCTAACCAACATCTCATTCATGGAGTCGGTGCACGCCAAGAGCTACTCATCAATCTTCTCGACCCTTTGCTCAACCGAAGAAATCGATGAAGCATTCAGATGGTCAGAAGACAACCCTTACCTTCAGAAGAAGGCCGAAATCGTCTTGGGTTACTACCGTGGCGACGACCCACTAAAGCGCAAGATTGCCTCAACACTGCTTGAGTCATTCTTGTTCTACTCGGGCTTCTACCTACCGATGTACTGGTCATCACGCGCCAAGCTCACCAACACCGCAGACCTAATTCGCCTAATCATCCGCGATGAAGCCATCCACGGTTACTACATTGGCTACAAGTTCCAGAAGGCTCTAGAAAACGAGACCCAAGAGCGTCGCGAAGAACTAAAGGCCTACACCTACGACATGATGCTTGAGCTTTACGACAACGAAATCAAGTACTCAGCCGACCTCTACGACGGCATGGGTCTTACCGAAGACGTGAAGACCTTCTTGCACTACAACGCCAACAAGGCGCTGATGAACTTGGGCTTCGACCCACTGTTCCCTCGCGAAGTTTCACAGGTAAACCCTGCGATTCTTTCGGCTCTGTCACCTAACGCAGATGAAAACCACGACTTCTTCTCGGGTTCTGGTTCGTCATCGGGCGAAACAGGGTGCTAGACAAATAGCCCACACCGGATGAACCACCAGAGCCCATTTTGTGGCCGATGGTGCGTTCAACCATTTTGACGTGACGGTAACGCCACTCTTGTAGGCCTTCATCGAGGTCTACCAGAGACTCGCAAACCATTGCGGCTTCTGGGTCATTGCGGTGCACATCAAGCAAAACCTCTTGAACACCCTCGTGATCGGTGTAGCCCACCGACACATCGCGGTTCAGAACTTCGGCTGGCATTGTGTGGCCACGGCCATCAAGGTAAATCAACGCGCTGTCCCAGAGCGAAGCTCGGTTCATTGCGGCTTCAACTCTGGCGCGAGCAGGGGAGCCTTCGATGAGGTGCTCGGCCATGCCCATGCCTGAGCCTTTTTCGGCTCCGGCTCCGGCTTGGTCGCGGCGACCTAGAACAGCTTCAAACTCACGAAACTGAGCAGACTGAAAACCACTCGATGACTGCAGGCGACCTCTAAAAGTGTTGAACTGCAGCGGAGTCATGGTTTCAAGAATGTCGAGCTGACCAACGCAGGTCTTCATGATGGTTCGAACTCGGCCAAGGATGGCTAGCGAACGGTGTGACTTGCCAGCTTCGAGAGTCTTTTGAACCTCAGCAATTTCGTGCAACATCTGCTTGAACCAAAGTTCGTAGGTCTGGTGAATGACAATAAAAAGCATTTCGTCGTGTTCGCCGTCAGACTCAGGCTGTTGCAATTCGAGAAGCTCATCCACCTTCAAATAAGAAATGTAGGTGATGGCTTTATCGTCTTTCGGGCTCACTAGGTAACTCTGCTTCCGTTGTCTTCGATTTCGAGGTAGCGCTTTTCGGCCACTAGGTCGCGCATGCGAGACATTCCATCCCAGATTTCAACATAGCTAGTTGGCAGTGGGGCCATCGCTAGGCGAATCGAGTCGGGCACCCGATAGTCGGGAATCACGTTGGCAAACTTGCGCATGGCGGCGGCGATGCGCTTGGCCTCAGGGTGACCAACGCTGATGTGACCGCCGCGCTGGTTGTGGTCGCGAGGGGTCATCAGGGTGAAGCCGAGCGGTGCCAACCAAGCATCAAATAAGGCCAGGATGAGTTCGGTGCCGAGGGCCGCCTTCTCGCTGATGGCCTTCATTCCGGCCTCTTCAATCATTGAATAACTGGCCTGCACTCCGCGAATACCGATGATTGACGGGCTTGCGATTTGAAAACGGCGAATGCCTTGGGCTGGTTCGAAGAATGGCCCCATTTCGAACTGCTTGTCGTTGGCAAACCAACCCTGAATCGGGCCGAGAACCTGCGACTGCATTTCTTTAGCTACGTAAAGCCAGGCCGGAGAGCCAGGGCCAGAGTTTCCATATTTATAGGTGCAGCCAACCGCTAGGTCCACGCCCCACTCATCAAATTTCAGTTCGATTGCTCCGCCGGCGTGCGAGGCATCCCAAACCACCAGGCCGCCGTGTGAACGAACCAAATCGGTGATTGCCTTCACATCGGGGCGCGAACCCGATCGATAGTGAATGACCTGCAAGGTGACTAACGCAATGTCATCGTTCAAGAATGGCGCCAAAATCTCTGGTGTGATTCGCTCGCAATCGGCGTCTACATCAACCTGACCCGGGCCACCGAGACCATCGTTGTTGAGGGTTATTAGGTTTAGCCCAAGGTCTTCGGCGATACCGGCAAGGATGTAGCGGTCGGTCGGAAAGTTTGAGGCGTCGATGATGACGGTTTTGCGACCCGGCCGAGCTTTGATTGCTGCGGTGCAGAGCTGGTAGAAGTTGACCGATGTGGTGTCTTGCACCAAGGTTTGACCCTCGGCGGCCCCAAGAGTTGCGCGACCTAATAGGTTGCCGGCGGCTTGCGCTTCGTCAATCCAGTGGCCCCAACCATCAACCAGCTCAGTTCCCCACTCTTCGGTGAGAAAGCTATTGATCGAACTGATTGCAGCCAGCGGCATGCGACCGAGTGAGTTTCCATCCAGGTAGCAAAGGTTTGGGTCACTGATGTGAAATTGCGCCTTGTAGCCGGCCAGCGGGTCGCTTGCGTCTAAATTTTCGGCGGTGGTGCGGTGGGTTGGGTCGCCAAATTTGGCCAGCATCGAGTTCATTCGCTCAATCTATTTCAAAGCG
>JBEDKW010000200.1:0-4087 GCA_041171945.1 Actinomycetota bacterium | reverse complement strand
CGCCAGCTCGAGCCTGAGTGCTTGAGAGCGTGCCGTAAGAGATTTCGTGGTTCATAAGGATCTTGACGCTGTTTCCAGACTTGTACGCTCCGGTACCGTCAGGGATTCCTTGAATCTGGTAGCCCGAAATTACATCTCCGGCTGACGCAAGAACTTTTAGTGAGATGCCCTTGGCGATTGTTTCGATGTAGACAGGTGCGCCTGCAGCCTGTGCTGGGATGGCCGAAGTAGCGATTATTGCAATCGCTATAGCCGAGGCCGCTGTTCTCGAACGAATGTTCATTTGATTCCTCCATTTTGACCGGACAGATGTTCCGATGAATGAAGTCAAGGAAACCACTGTGTCCAAAAGATGGAGCAAATTCAAACTAGGAGTGAATATTAGAAATGTTGAGTAAACAACGAAAAGCTACAGAGGTAGTCGCGAATCACCGAAGAAGTGGCTTTTAGAAAATAGCCTTCTCGGCAAAGTAGCAAGCTGGGCAAAGTGACTCGTAAGTCACATGCTCGCCATCAATGGCAACTTGGTCGCCATCGAACACAAATGAGCCATCGATCTTGCGTGCGTTAAACATCGCCTTGCGTCCGCAGCGGCAAATTGTCTTTAACTCTTCGAGGCTGTGGGCGATCTCTAGGAGCCTTAGGCTTCCAGGGAAGCCCTTGGTTAGAAAGTCAGTGCGGATGCCGTAGGCGAGCACTGGAACGCCGTCTAGAACGGCAATCTCGAGCGCTTGATCTACTTGTTCGGAAGTAAGAAACTGGGCCTCGTCAATGAGTAGGCAGGCAATTGATTTGCCGGTGCGCGCGATTGCTTCCTCAACTAACTTTCCAAATTCAGCTCTCAAGTCAAGCTCGGGGGTAATCAAGAAATCGACTGTGCGGTCAACGCCGAGGCGGCTGAGAATTGCCTTGTCACCTTTGGTGTCAACCGCAGGCTTTGCCAACAAAACATGCTGATCGCGCTCTTCGTAGTTGTGTGCGGCCTGAAGCAGTGCTGTGCTTTTGCCGCTGTTCATCGCGCCGTGACGAAAATAGAGCTTGCTCACTTGTGCGCGCTGCTATTCGTAGCTGCGGAACACGATGACGGCGTTGTGGCCGCCGAAGCCGAATGAGTTGCTGATCGCCAAAATCGGACCAGCTGGAAGTGCACGAGGGCTGGTTACTACATCCAAGGGAATCTCTGGGTCTTGGTTGTCGAGGTTGATAGTTGGGGGAGCGGTGCGCTCTTTGAGGGCCAAGATGGTGAAGATTGCCTCGATTGCGCCAGCACCACCAAGTAAGTGGCCGGTAGAAGACTTGGTCGCTGAGATGGCGATGTTGTTCAGGTGATCACCGAAAACCCGCTTTAGGGCTGTGTACTCGGCGATGTCGCCAACAGGTGTGCTGGTTGCGTGTGCATTGATGTGGACCACGTCTTCGATTTTTGCGCCAGCTTGTTCAAGTGCGTTGATTACTGCGCGGGCCGCGCCGGCTCCCTCTGGGTCTGGGGCGGTGATGTGATAAGCGTCGGAGGTTACTGAGCCACCAACCAGTTCGGCATAAATCTTTGCTCCGCGAGCGAGCGCGTGTGCTTCGGTTTCTAGAACTAGGGCTCCAGCGCCTTCACCCATGACGAAGCCGTCTCGGGCTGTGTCGTAGGGGCGCGAGGCCTTGGTTGGGTCTTCGTTGCGACGAGAAAGAGCGTGCATCGATGCGAAGGCCGCGATAGGAAGCGGGTGAATTCCGGCTTCGCAACCGCCGGCTACAACGACATCGACTTCGCCCGAGAGCAAGCGATTGAGTGCGTTGGCAATTGCCTCAGTGCTTGAGGCACAGGCCGACACCGATGTGCGCACGCCGCCACGGGCTGCGATGTCCATGCCGATTGCCGCCGCTGGGCCATTTGGCATCAGCATTGGAACGGTCATAGGTAGAACTCGGCGTGGGCCACGTTCTTTCAGTGTGTCAAACGCGTCTAGCAGTGTCCATACTCCACCGATTCCGGTGGCGTATTCAACAGCGAGACGCTCGGGCGCGACGTCTGGTGAACCAGCGTCTGCCCAAGCCTCGCGTGCAGTCGCTTAGCCTCTTGCGGGGTAAGCACCTCGGTTACCTTGACCTTGGCCTGACCGGCGAAGGTAACCGGAATTTCGTAGCGAGCTACCCATTCCTGTTCGAGCGTCGAAATGCCTGACTCACCGGCGAGCAGTGCCCGCCAGGTCGATGGTGCGTCTCCGCCGAGAGGCGTGGTAGCCCCAATGCCGGTGACAACGATTTTCTGAGTCATTAGTGGCCTTCGTTTAAATTACTGGGCGTTGGTGATGAAGTTGACGGCGTCGCCGACAGTGATGAGGTTCTTCACTTCTTCGTCTGGAATCTTTACGCCGAACTTGTCTTCTGCGTTTACAACGATGGTCATCATCGAGATTGAGTCGATGTCAAGGTCGTCGGTGAATGACTTGTCTAGCTGAACAGATGCGGTTGCAATTCCTGTTTCGTCGTTCACGATGTCGGCTAGGCCGGCGAGTACTTCGCTCTGCGAAAGTGCCATGGTGTTTCTCCTTATTTATTGGTTATTTGACCGGTTTTAGTTTAGGGGAGGACTACTACTTGGGCCCCGAAGGCAAGCCCCGCGCCGAAGCCGATTTGCAGTGCCAGGCCGCCAGACTTAATCTCCCCAGACTCTAGAAGTGCATGCATGGCCAATGGAACACTGGCTGCTGAGGTGTTGCCTGTGTAAATGATGTCTCGGGCAATCACAACGCTCTCAGGAATTTTGAGTTGCTTGGCAAGCTCATCGATGATTCGAATGTTTGCCTGGTGAGTCACGAGTGCTGCTAGATCAGAAGCCTGAACGCCAGCTGCATCGAGTGCCTGCTGCGCTACCTTCGCCATTTCCCAAACTGCCCAGCGGAAGACAGTTTGTCCCTCTTGGCGCAGCGTCGGCCAGCTAGCGGTGCCGTCTCTAAATTCGAGTAGTGAGTGGGTCATGCCCACAGCTTCCCAGTGTGATCCATCCGAGCCCCAAACCGTAGGGCTGATGCCCGGCTTGTCTGATGGGCCAACAATTGCAGCACCAGCACCGTCACCGAGCAAGAACGAGATTGACCGATCGGTTGGGTCGATGAAGTCGGAGAGTTTCTCTCCACCAACGACCAAAACATACTTAGCCATTCCTGATCGAACTAGCGCGTCTGCCTGGGCAATGCCATAGCAGTAGCCGGCACAAGCAGCAGAAATGTCAAATGCTGGTGCTGGCATGGCGCCGATTTTAAAAGCCAACAGCGCAGCGGCCGAAGGTGTTTGAAATGGATGCGTGATTGTGCTGAATAGCACGGCGCCAATTTCGGCCGGGTCAATACCGGCGGCGGCAATGGCTTGGTTCGACGCTTCAACAGCCATGTCCATCAGGCTTCGGTCTGCACTCGCACGTTTGCGGGTGATGATTCCGGTGCGCTGGCGAATCCATTCGTCACTTGAGTCAATTGCCCCAGCTACATCATCGTTGGTGACGGTTAGGTCGCCACGGGCTGCGCCCAGAGAATAAATCTTTGAGAACTGCACTGGCTGATATTGATTGAGCGTCGGCTGAGACATTAATCCTCTGTTTCTGTGGTCTCCCACCAATTTACCGCGGTATGAACTAGCGGTGGTTGTTAATTAGCGACAAAGCCGCATCTAAATTATCGGGAGTCTTTACAGCCAAAGTTTCGATGCCAGGCATAGAGCGCTTGGCGAGTCCAACTAGTGTTCCTGCAGGTGGCAACTCGATGAGTGCGGTAACTCCAGCCGCGACCATGCTTTCCATGCATAGATCCCATCGAACCGGGTTTGAAACTTGGTTCACCAGAAGTTTGAGAAATTCGGCACCGGAAGAAATTAGTTGGCCTGCGTTGTTGCTCCAAATAGGCAGCTGAGGGTCATTGACAGCCATAGCGGCACTGAAAGTCTCTAGCGATGCAACCGCTGGTTTCATGTATGCGGTGTGAAATGCACCCGCTACCTGAAGGGGAATAACCCTTGATCCCTCGGGGCCGTGAGCTTGAAGCTCGCCGATCGCTGCCATTGAGCCCGCTGCCACAATTTGCCCGCCACCGTTGTAATTGGC
>JBEDKW010000199.1:0-2609 GCA_041171945.1 Actinomycetota bacterium | reverse complement strand
CAGCACCTCGGACACCTCACCTGGAGCGGCACCACCGCTAACCTCGAAGCGCTCTGGATCAGTCGCGAAATAAACCCTGGCAAAGCCATCGCCCACAGCAAAGACTCGCACTACACCCACTCGCGAATGGGTGAGGTTTTGGGTGTTGAAACCATTGGGGTTGACACCGAAGCCGATGGCCGAATGTCTCTTGAGGCACTTGAGAAGGTTCTAAAAACCGGCAAGGTTGGCGTTGTCGTGGTCACCGTTGGCACCACCGGACTCGGAGCGGTTGACCCACTTGCCGACATCATTCCGATGGCGCGTGCCTATGGCGCCAGAGTGCATGTTGACACCGCCTACGGCGGCTTCTTCACTCTAATTACTGACCATCTAGACCCAGAGACTGCGCGCCACTATAAAGCTATCGCCCAATCGGATTCGGTAGTGGTTGACCCTCATAAGCACGGATTGCAACCCTATGGCTGCGGCGCTGTGCTGTTCAACGACATCACAATCGGGCGCTACTACAAGCACGATTCGCCCTACACATACTTCGCAAGTGAAGACCTTCACTTCGGAGAGATTCAACTCGAGTGCTCGAGAGCTGGGGCATCCGCTGCCGCGCTCTGGGCCACCCTCAAGATTTTCCCGTTGACCGAAGAGGGCCTTGGTTCGGTGCTACTTCCGGGCAGAAGGGCTGCCGTAGCTTGGCACAAGTTGATCAGTGAATCTGATGTGCTGCAGCCCTACCAGGCGCCTGAGCTCGACATTGTGACCTACCTGCCGAGAGCGAAGACAATGAGCCAACTGGACAGAGTGTCGCACGACATCTTCACCACCGCCGCAGACACCACTAGGCCGCAACAGACTCACTTGGCTACGTATGTTGTGAAGCCCGAGCAGCTTCAGGACCGAGGAATCGCGATTGAGGCCGATGCCGAATCAGCTCGTATTATGCGAAGTGTTTTGATGAAGCCAGAGCAAGAACAGCTGATTCCCGAGTTGCATTTTCATGTTGAAATGTGGGCGCGAAGGGCAATGGCAAAGTAGCCATCATCAGCTAGGTATCTGGCTTTAGCTAACTTTAATCAGTTCTCGGTTGATGGCTCTCGCCCATAGCGGGCCAAAATAAACGAACCCGGTGTAGCCCTGAACCAGCGTTGCACCGGCGTCTAAGCGCTCTTGTGCGTCTTCTGCCGTTTCGATGCCGCCGACAGAGATGATTGCGGCTTTGCCGTTGAGTTCTCTTTGCAGAATATGCAGGATCTCGAGCGATCTGACTTTGAGTGGTGCGCCGGACAGGCCGCCGGCACCCATGGCTTCGACCGCTGCTGGAGCAGTTTGAAGATTCTCACGAGAAATGGTGGTGTTGGTGGCAATGATGCCGGCCAGCTGCATGTTGAGAACAAGCTGAGCAACGGCAACCACATCTTCATCGGCAAGATCTGGGGCTATTTTTACCAGCACCGGCTTTTGACCAGCCTCCTCAACAACTGCTTCTAGAATCGGGCGCAAAGACTCGGTGGACTGCAGAGTGCGCAGGCCAGGGGTGTTGGGTGATGAAACATTCACGGCGATGTAGTCGGCTTGGGGTGCCAGCAAACGAGCGCTCATTCGGTAGTCGTTTACAGCATCTTCAACCTCGACAACACGACTTTTGCCAATGTTGACGCCGATGACAGGCAGCTTGCTGCCATGCTTGGCGCGCAACCTTGCCAGCCTTTCGGCCACGACTTCCGCCCCATCGTTGTTGAAACCCATTCGGTTGATGAGAGCGCGGTCTTCGGTTAGGCGAAAGAGACGCGGCTTTTCATTGCCAGACTGAGGAATTGCGGTCACAGTGCCAATTTCGAGATGAGAGAAGCCCAACTCCCCCAAGGCTTTGATTGCGACGGCATTTTTATCGAAGCCCGCAGCCAAACCGAATGGGGCATCAAAATGCAGCCCGAAGGCCTGAACCGCTCCCCTGCCGGTTGACTTAAGTTTCGCCAGTTTTGTGATGCCGAGCGCGCCGGCCACTCGAATGCCGAACATGCCAATGTGGTGAGCAAGCTCAGGGTCGATCTTCTTGAAGAAGGGAAATCCCTTTTCTTTAGCTGCAACCGGAGGTTGAGCCGCAACCTTCGCAAACGTGGCAAGACCCCGATGGTCGCATCTTTATGCCGCAGTTGAAACAAAGCGGGGCATCTGATGCCGTGCCTTGGAGCAACTCAAATAATTCCGCCGATGAATGAATTTCACGCTTCGCTTCATTTTTCTCTGGCTCTAGCGGAGTGACCATCGGCGACTGGTAAACCGGGTCAGCATCGAGAGCCGCGGTTCGTTCAGCCGAAGAGTGAATACCCAGGTAACTTCTGGTTTCCTCAGGAAGGTAATCAAGGGCCAGACGTCGGAAGATGTAGTCGATTAGCGACTTAGCCATTCGAATATCGGCATCATCAGTGAGACCGGCCGGCTCGAAACTCACATTGGTAAATTTCTGCACGAAGGTTTCAAGAGGAACACCGTATTGAAGCCCGATTGATACCGCAATCGAAAACGCGTCCATTACACCGGCAAGCGTGGAGCCCTGCTTGCCAAGTTTCAGGAAGACCTCGCCGAGGCCTCCATCTGGGTATGAACCCGCT
>JBEDKW010000198.1:0-2811 GCA_041171945.1 Actinomycetota bacterium | reverse complement strand
ACTTCTGGGTGAAATGATATGCCGAGCAAATTCTGTTGCTGAACGGCCACAATGCGGCCATCGTCTAGCTTTGATAGCACCAGCACCTCGGGTCCAACTCTTTCGACAATCGGCGCACGGATGAAAGCTGCGTGAACTGGCCCCACCACGCCTTCAAAAAGTAAATCTGACTCAAAAGAGTCGAGTTGGTTTCCGAAGGCATTGCGCCGAACAGATACGTCAAGCCCGCCAAAACCAAGTTGACCATCGATGCCGTCAAGGATCTCATCGGCAAGCATGATTAGCCCTGCACAGGTTCCAAACATTGGAAAACCTGAGTGGGCTAATTCTCTAATGGGCTCGAAAAGACCGTAGTTCACTGCGAGCTTTTGAATCACCGTGGATTCGCCACCAGGAATAATCAACCCAGAACAGCGGGTTAGTTCCTCTTCGGTTCGGACTAGCAGAAATGGTGTGCCGAGCGACTCAAGAACTTGAGAGTGTTCGCGAAAATCGCCTTGAAGAGCGAGAACGCCTACCGGCCTTACCAATTACCAGCCGCGTTCTGCCAAACGGTGTGGGGCAGGCAAGTCAGAAACGTTGATGCCGACCATGGCTTCACCGAGACCGCGACTAACCTGGGCAAGAATGTCAGGGTCGTTAAAGAAAGTGGTTGCCTTGACGATTGCCTTGGCTCGCTCCATTGGGTTACCAGACTTAAAGATTCCAGAGCCCACGAACACTCCGTCGGCACCCAGCTGCATCATGAGGGCTGCATCGGCTGGGGTTGCAATTCCGCCGGCAACAAACATAACTACCGGAAGTTTTCCGGTGGTAGCGATTTCTTTCACGAGTGCGTAAGGAGCGCGAAGTTCTTTGGCGGCCACGTAAAGCTCATCTTCAGACTTAGCTGCAAGAGCGCGGATCTCACCTGAAATTGTGCGAATGTGCTTCATGGCTTCCGATACATCGCCGGTTCCGGCTTCGCCCTTGGAGCGAATCATTGCCGCACCTTCGTTGATGCGTCGAAGTGCCTCTCCGAGGTTTGTTGCCCCGCACACGAACGGAACATTGAATTTCCATTTGTCGATGTGGTTCACGTAGTCGGCTGGGCTTAGAACTTCTGACTCGTCGATGTAGTCGACCTTGAGGGCCTGCAAAATCTGAGCCTCAACAAAATGGCCAATTCTGGCCTTGGCCATAACTGGGATCGAGACTGCATTGATGATTCCGTCAATCATGTCGGGGTCGCTCATGCGGGATACGCCGCCCTGGGCACGGATGTCGGCAGGGACGCGCTCAAGAGCCATTACAGCTACAGCGCCTGCATCCTCGGCGATTTTGGCTTGCTCAACGTTTACGACGTCCATAATGACGCCGCCCTTCATCATTTCGGCTAGGCCGCGCTTGACGAGAGGTGTTCCGGTTAGGTGGTTTGAGGTCTCAAAGTTGCTCATGTTGATAAGTCTAAAGGGTGAAAATCGTGATTTCTTAACCTAAAGAAATCTTTGCCCAAGCCTCGGCGATATCTTGTCGAACCTCACCCAGCAACTTCGGTAAGGCTTTGGTCTCGGCAATAATCGGGAAAAAGTTTGCGTCGTTTCTCCAACGTGGCACGATGTGTTGATGCAGGTGCCCGGCGATGCCAGCCCCGGCGACCTCGCCCTGATTCATGCCGATGTTAAAGCCGTGCGAATTAGAAACAGATTTCAGTACCGTCATTGCTTGCTGTGTCACGAGGCCAATCTCAGCTACTTCTTCAGCCGAGGCTTCATCGTAGGTGGCAATGTGGCGATACGGACAAATTAGCAAGTGACCAGAGTTGTAGGGAAAAAGGTTCAAGAGTGCGTAAACCGTTTTACCCCGGAAGACAATCAACCCTTCTTCGTCGGCCTTTTCAGGGGCCAGGCAAAATGGACAGTCGTCTTTAGCTGGCTGGAGTCCGTTTTGGATATAAACCAGACGGTGTGGCGTCCAGAGATGTTGAAAAGCGTTAGGAACTCCCGGCAAATCGCTCGAATACTCCAGACGCTCTTCGCTCATGACTAAACCTGAACCTTGTCCGCTATTGCCTTAAGAATTCGCTCGACTGCCTCATCGACAGCGATTCCGTTCTCTTGAGTACCATCTCGGAATCTGAAGCTTCCAGATCATCACCGGCTTCGACTTGCAGGCGGTGGACCAGGGCATTCACCTCTTCGCTGGTTCCGGCGCGGGGCCAGACCTCGGTCTGCAGACCGCCGGCAAGGCGGGTGGCAATCTCGTGCAAATACGGCGAGAATTCATCGGCGACCGGGATGCCAACAACCTGAACAGGTGCAAGCCATGGTGGGAAAATGCCTGCGTAGTGCTCGGTGAGCACTCCGAAGAATCTTTCGATCGATCCAAAAAGCGCTCGGTGAATCATGACTGGACGCTGCTTGGTGCCGTCTGCCGCGGCAAATTCGAGGTCGAATCGCTCAGGCAAATTGAAGTCGAGCTGAATGGTGGACATTTGCCAAGTTCTGCCGATAGCGTCACGGGCCTGAACTGAAATCTTTGGACCATAGAACGCAGCGCCACCTGGATCTGGAACAAGTTCCAACCCTGAAGCGTGGGCTACCTTCTGAAGTGTTTCGGTGGCTCTCTCCCAAACTGCTGGGTCACCCACAAACTTGGGGTTTCCTTCTTCTTTGGTGGATAACTCGAGGTAGAAATCGTTTAGTCCGTAGTCCCTCAGGAGTCCCAGAACGAAACCAAGCACCTTGGTGAGTTCTTCCTCCATGTTGTCTGGGGTCACGAAGAGGTGCGCGTCATCTTGGGTCATTCCGCGAACTCGAGTCAGTCCATGAA
>JBEDKW010000197.1:0-2870 GCA_041171945.1 Actinomycetota bacterium | reverse complement strand
GGCACCGCCACCGATGGCGATATTCGCCGCGGCCTGCTTCGTGGTTTGGCCCTAGAGGCCACTGTTTCAGAGGTTATGAACCCAAACCCGCACACTGCCAAACTCGATGAAGAGGGCAGCGATGTAATGACTCGCGAGATTCCGAAGCTCATTCACAACGTGCCGGTCATCGATGCAGACGGCGTTTTGGTGGGCATGTTCACCGATGAAGACCTCACCGCCCCAGCCGAAATTTCGACCCCGGTGGTTCTCATGGCTGGCGGCAAAGGCGTTCGTCTTTACCCGCTCACCAAAGACGTTCCGAAGCCGATGCTCAAAATTGGCGAGACCCCGATTCTCGAAATCATTTTGCGCAAGCTCAAGGCGCAGGGTTTCAAGAATATTTACATCTCGGTCAACTATTTGGCCGATGTTATTGAAGAGCACGTCAAGGATGGCGCGTGGCTCGGCCTCAATGTGACCTACCTGCATGAGACGCAACCATTGGGCACCGCTGGCGCGCTGGCGCAGCTGGCTGGCAAGTTTGACGAGCCGTTCTTGGTGATGAACTCAGACCTTTTGACCAATGCCGACCTTCGTCGTGTGGTTAAGTTTCATAAAAAGTCGGGGGCTAAAGCTACTCTCGGGGTTCGTGAATATTCTTTTCAGATTCCTTATGGTGTGGTCAACATCGATGGCTCAAACGTTGAGTCGATTTCTGAGAAGCCGATTCACCGATCTATGGTTTCGGCAGGCATCTACGCACTCGACCCTTGGGCGCTCACATTGATTCCGGCAAACGAATATTGCGACATGCCAACGTTGCTCGATTCCATTAAGAGCAAGTCAGAAAAGGTCTCCGCGTTTCCGATCCACGAGTCATGGCTCGATATCGGTCGCCACGACGACCTAAACGACGCCCGCAATAATCTAGAACACTGGCTCGACTACTAAAAGGAGTTCAGCATGATTGACAACGATCTAGTAATCGCGTTTATCCCCGCTCGCGGCGGCTCAAAGGGCCTGCCGGGCAAGAACATGCTTGAAATCAATGGCAAATCGCTCATCGAGTTGGCTGTTGAATCATCTCGAGGCGACCTAATTGGCACCCCGGTTGATTTGGTGGTTGTCTCAAGCGACGACGATGCCATTCTCGAGCACGCTCACGAGCTGGGCTGCATCAACTTCAAGCGCTCCGAGTTTGCCGCCACCGATGAAGCAACTGCCGCCGACGCCATCCGTGACTATTTTGGTGCCCCAGATGTAATGATCGACATGGATGGTCGCGACCCTTGGGTGCTTTATTTGCAGCCAACCTCGCCTGGTCGCACCGGTCGTCACGTAGAAGAAGCATTCAACATGATTACCCCAACGACTCGTTCGGTGGTTTCGGTTACTTCGCCAGAGAAGAGCCCCTACTGGACTCTAAACATCAATGCCTCAGGCCGTTTGTCACCGCTGTTTCCTGATGCGTTTAACTCAAACCGCCAGGCGCTTCCGCCGGCCTATGTTCCAAACGGCGCTATTTACTTGTTCAAACTAAGCGACTTCATGGCCGCTGGTTCAGTGCCGGTCGATGGCGCTGCGGCCTACATCATGAGCCCAAACGAGAGCATCGATGTAGACACCAAAGCCGATTTCGATCGTGCGAAGGCCCTACTTGAGGGCTAGTGGTTTCGAACAAATTTGGCGTGCCTTCGCCCAAGTTGAAGAGACCGAAAAGCTAGCCGACTGGCAAGTGGCAGGCGTTTATCTTTGGCCTGTTCTTCGCGACCGACTAATGCGAGAAGTTGCCGAGCAACTGGGTGTTTATCAGAAACGTCAAGATGTGTCGGCTTCGGCGGCTGCCGCCGCAGTAGAAGCGCCAACCGAATTTCAACTGGTGCCGAGCAACTATGCCGTAATGCCATTTGTTCGCCGCAATTCTGAGGGCATCGATCCATTTTCGGTCGAGATTATTCGCTCGCTCGAGGCCGCCGGCACGAAGCCGCTAGTTTTTGCTGTTGGTTCAGCCGATTTTGGCTCAGGTCGCCCGCAGGTTGAGCACCTAGAACGATTGTTTTTCAACCGCCACCGGTTGGCAGCCAAATTGCGCGTTGCTCCATCGGTGTTGCCCCTATTTGGCGGCGCTAAGCACATTGCCAAGGCGTTGCCGACCACCGATTTTGCCGGCGCGATAAAGAGTGGTTCCATCGCCGGCCGATTCAAACCGTTTCCGAGGTGGTTGCTGGTTGAATTTGTGGCCCACCGCACCGGCTGGAAGGCGCTTTTTAAAAAGGCCGGCGTCAAAAAACTGTTTATCGTCAACGCCTGGAAGCGAGCTCTCATCGCAGGTGCTCAGGCGGCTGGGGTTTGGGTGGTTGAGCCACAGCACGGTTTGCTAAGCAACCGGCACCCGCTGCTGGCCTGGCCAAATCGCAAGAGCGTTGCCTATCTGCCAAACGAGCTTTTGCTTTGGGGCGACTATTGGGCCCAAGAAACCGACCTACCTAAATCGGTGTTGCCAACCATCATTGGCGAGCCAAAATCTCTCATCAACATGCGCGCAAAGGCCGCCGCTGGCACTCGGGCAGCCGGCACAGTTTTGGTGGTTTCGCAGGCTCAGCAGACCACTCAAATTCTTGACATCGCTCTTCGTGCCGCCGATGCAAACCCCGGTCTGGTGTTTACACTCAAGCCTCACCCGCAAGAGCTCAAATCGCAGTTTGCCGATCACCTCACTTCGGTTGGTCGCAGCCTGCCAGCCAACTTGCACTTGGCCTCGCCACTAGAGTCGGCCTTCGACCTAATCGCCGCGAGTGAATTTGTGGTTGGCGTGCATTCAATGGCTTTGGTCGAGGCCTTGGCTCTCGGCGCAAAAGTGGTGGCCGTGGCGCTGCCCGGCTATGAGA
>JBEDKW010000196.1:0-3560 GCA_041171945.1 Actinomycetota bacterium | reverse complement strand
CGGTAGACCCGCAGCAAACCTATGGTTATGCCAGCACTCAGCAAATCTCTTTTGCACGTGTCGGGTTCAACATTGTCACCGGAAGTGATGCCGCGGCCATGTTCGTAGAAACCGCAGGCATTCCATCACCCGGCACAGCTAAGGCCTATGCCTTTGATCTTTTGGTCACGCTCAAGTTTGGGCCAGACCAATTCTCTTGCCTCGTAAAGCTTTGGGAGCGCGAGTCCAACTGGCGCCTGACTGCGATGAACAAGGGCTCGGGCGCTTATGGCATTCCGCAGTCTTTGCCCGGCAGCAAGATGGCCTCTGAGGGGCCAGACTGGCAGACCAATCATGAAACGCAAATTCGCTGGGGTGTGAAGTACATCAAGGGTCGTTATGGCTCGCCCTGCGGAGCGTTGGCTCACTCAGACAAAATCGGCTGGTACTAAATGGGCCGCAGCAACGAAATAAAGCGTGGGGTCGAATACACAGTTCAAACCACCATTGGTGCAAACGCCGAAGAAGACAAAACTTGGATTTGCCCGCACTGCCACCTAGATATTGCTAAGGGCTTGAGTCACTTAGTTGCCTGGGATTTTGTTCGAGGCGTTGAAACCAGACGTCATTTTCATTCGGCTTGCTGGAAGTCTTATCAGGGAGTCTTACATTGAGCGAAGCTGTAGAGATTCGCTCAAGTGTCGAACTGCCGGCACATCGTGAGGCTCTGACTCTTCACACCGAGGATGGACTCGACTTAGTCGCTGAGTTCGCAACACCAATCGGCAAGCCTCCGGTCGCAACCATCATTGCGCTGCACCCGCTGCCAACACATGGTGGCTTCATGGACTCGCACGTTCTGCGCAAGGCCGCTAATCGCCTGCCGGAGTTGGCTTCAATCGCTGTTCTTAGGTTCAACACCAGGGGCACGGTTTCGCCGCACGGTCAAAGCCAAGGAGAATTCGACCACGGCATTTCGGAGAAGTTTGACCTGGCTGCGGCGGTGGCTTTTGCCAAGCAACGTGGCCTGCCCAATCTGTGGCTGGTGGGTTGGTCATTTGGCACCGAGTTGGCTTTGAAATATGGAATCGACGAAGATGTTTTAGGTGCGGTGTTGTTGTCTCCGCCACTTCACCGAACCAGCGAAGAAGAATTGGCTCGTTGGGCTCACAGCGACAAGCAACTAATTGCTTTGGTTCCTGAGTTAGACGACTACCTTCAGCCTGAGGCTGCCAGACAGCGATTTAGTGTCATACCCGAGGCCAAAATAATTGGCATCGATGGTGCTAAGCACCTGTGGGTTGGAGNNNATGAAATTGTGAAGGTTCTAAACCCAGCGGCGTTTCCGTTGCCAGAGGTTTGGTTGCCCGCTTAGCGAGCGTCTTGCCTCGGCATCCAAACTTCGCGAACAACCAACATGATCGACGCGGCCACCGGGATGGCAATCAGTGCACCTAGAACTCCGAGGATTGCGCCGCCGGCTAGGGCGGCAACCACAACAACGGCACCCGGCACCGATACTGCCTTGCTCATGATCTTCGGGCTGATCACATAAGCCTCAATTTGCATGTAAATGAGGTAATAGATTGCTGAAATCAGCGCTGCAGTGGGGGACACACTGAGAGCAACCAAAGTTACTATTGCCGCGCCAGTGATTGTTCCGACTAGCGGAATCAGGCCGAGCAAGAAGGTGATTGCTGCTAGAACAAGTGCAAATGGAATGCCAACGATAGACATAAAGATGAAGGCCGACACCGCGGCGATAGTTCCGATGAAGACCTGGCCCATCACATAGCGACCCACTGAGACCGAGATCTGTTCAGCTAGATCCACAAATTGGTCGCGACGGCTAGCCGAGACCATCGAATACATCCAGCGCTTGAATGAGCTCATCGAAGCCATGAAGTAAAGACTCAAGATGACAATGACGATTGCGCCGAAGAAGCCGTTGAAGATAGACAAACCAACCTGCACGACACCACCGAGCATGCCTGGCCAGTTTTTGGCATCCGAGAGAAATTCACCGGCGGTAGTAAGTGAAGAAGTTATTGAACCGCCAAATTGGGCATCAATCTGCTGAACCCATGCGAGTTCGGTGAAACCGGTGAGAAAACCAGGGGCCAAAACTATGAACGAGGCAGCTTCGTCGGCCAGGGTTGGCACCAGTGACCAAAGCATCACGGTGATTATGGCAAGGATGCTGACCACAGTTACCGGCACGGCGATAGGCCGCTTTAGGCCCAGCGAGACCAACTTGGTGACAATTGGCTCTAGGCCAAGCGCAATGAAGATGGATGCGGCTAGGTAGGTGATGAGGTTGGCAATGCTGGTGATTGCACCGCCAATGAGAAGGGCTGCCAAAACACCCAAGCCTCCAAGAAGACCGACCTGAAAAGCATTGCTTAGTTTGTAATTACCCTGCATGAGACAAACTTACTCTGGAAGCCCTGAAACGTAGGGGATTACTGCGAGTTTTGAGTGCTGTTTAGCACGCTGCGAAGGTTTCGAAGATAAACCTCAACTGATTCGCGTTCACCACGAATTCTGTTTAGGGAATCTTCTGCTGCCGTAACTTGACGCTCTGCATCGTGTCGAGCGCTCATCAAAATGTCTCTGGCTTCGGCATCGGCAGCGGCAATAATTGCGTCGGCTTTGCGACGAGTAGCGGCCGTGGTCTGTTGATTGATGGAGATTGCGGCAGCCTCAAGAGTCTCTGCTTCAAGCCTGGCGGCACTGGCTCGAGTTAAAGACAGTGATAGTTGCGCGTTAGCGTCATCCAAGTATTTCTGGGTCGCGGCAACAGCCTCTTGGTGCTTGCGCAAATAATCGGCTTCGGCTTCGGCCCTGCGGGCGGTCAGCTCAAGCTCTAGATCGATGCGCGCCTGCTCTGTGACTAGGGCAACGGCACGGTCCTGGTCAATGTCGCGGGTGTTCTCTCGAAGTGCCATCAGCTTGCGTTCGGCAAGGTCGCGCTCGGTTTTAGCCTTAAGCGATTCAACCTCGCGCTTGGCGTTGGCTTTCATGCGGGCTACCTCGGTAGAAATCGCTCCTCGAATTGAGCCGGCCTCGCGACCAGATTCTTCGGAGATGCGTGCAGAGTCTCGACGTGCTTCTTTGATAATTTCGTCGTAGTCGCTGCGAGCTGCGCTGATGATTCGGTCTGCTCGGCGCTGTGCCTCGGCAACAAGTGAGTCGTAGTAACCCTTCGCTTCGCCTCGTTGGCTATCGATTTCGGCCGCCAACTCACGCTGTGCCTTTTCAACTTCTAGCTTTGACTGCTTGATCAAAAAATCGGCCTGGTCTTCGGCGGTGCTCAAAATCAGTGCGGCTCTTGCGCCAACGCCGGTGTAACTCGGAGCACCTACCTCGGAGAGTTGACCCTGGGCGGTGTCGAAGTTTTTGCTGATTTCGCGTAGCTCGTTGGCGAGCTGTGAGTTTTGGGCCGAAAGTTGCAAAATTTCTTTGCGTAGGTCGAGCATCGCGTCGTCTACAGGGCCGCGCTCATAGCCTCTAAGGGCTATTGGGAAATCGGTCTCTTCGCCAGACAAGGGGAGGTCTCCTAGGCATTTCGGTAGAATAGG
>JBEDKW010000195.1:0-4981 GCA_041171945.1 Actinomycetota bacterium | reverse complement strand
CTACACAACGGTTCTCGTCGGCAGCGTCAGATGTGTATAAGAGACAGCTTCCTCACCGCGACCGTTGGAGAGGATGAGCGTGCCGGATTGGTTCGCGTAGGCGTCTTCGGTTTCGACCGCCATGAGAAGGTCAAGTGCGACAGTTCGAGCCGTTTGGTTGTATTTGAATTCGGCCATTAGTGAAACTGTGCTTTCTGTTGTTGGTTAAGTCCGCGGACCCAATCGTTTGCTGACATTGGGTTCTTGCCTGCCGGTTGAACCTCTTTGAGCTCTAGCAGGGTGCCTCCGCCGCAGTGCACCAGAACTCGGTCTTTGGTCGAAGTTATCGACCCTGGCTCAGAGTCTGTCTCGGCCAGGCTGGCCCAGTCAGTTTGGCCGAGGGCGCGTGCATCGATAATTCGAATTGGGTTTTCATCGAGGTTGGTCCAGGCCATCGGCTCTGGATTCATCGCAAGAATGTGACATTCAACCAGTTGGGCTTCTTTCGACCAATCGAGCCGAGCCGCAGTTCGGTCAATTTTGGCAGCCGTGGGCAGTGACTCAAGCAGCCCAGGGTCTTGCTCTTTTGTTGAAGCTAGTCCCGCTTCGATGCGCGGCAGCGTTTCAAGCAGCAACGAAATTCCTAGGTTCGTGAGGCGACCCAGCAGAACACCAGCTGTTTCTCCGGGCTCAATCAGGGTTGGCACCGATGAATGCACTGCACCGGTGTCCATTCCAGAATCAAGCTGAAAAATGGACACACCAGTCTCTTTGTCGCCGTGAAGAATAGCTGATTGCACTGGAGACGCACCGCGCCATTTAGGCAACAGGCTGTAGTGAATGTTCACCCAGCCCTTTGGCGGCAGGCTGAGCGCATCGGACTTAAGTAGTGCCCCGTAAGCCACAATCACACCGAGGTCGGGCTTGAACGATGAAATTTGAGACAGCGCGTCTTGGTCTACTCGGTTTGCTTTAATCACCGGGATGTTTAGTTGGGCGGCGACAGCGGCAACCGCCGAAGGCGTTTCAACGCGCTTTCGACCAATCGGGGCGTCGGTTCTGGTGAGCACTGCGACAACGTTGAGGCCGCTCTGGTGCATGGCTTGGAGGGTTTGCGCAGCGTTAACCGGAGTGCCTGCAAAAACAATTCTCAAAGACGAACCAAACCTTTCATGGTCTAGATTACTTCGGCGTCGTCCATCTTGATGCGGATTGGCCGCTGAGCCCTTCCGCTTTTAGCGCTAACTCGCTTCGAGCCCGCGGTCAATAGGAGTACTTGAGCCTTCAAAAAATGAGCGAGTTCTGCACCGTGTGAGTATTCAAAACGCAGCAGCGACCGCCAGTCTTGCCCGCTCTGATCGCGCGATTGAATAGGCATCGGCCCGAGCACTTCAATGCGGGGGTCTTCAGCGAGAATGGCGCTTACTTTTTGCAGCAACTCTGCTTCACCCGAAATCGAGGCCATTCTTAACGCCGGTGGAAACCGCAGTTCTCTTCTGGTGGCAAGTTCTGCAGCAGCGATGTCGACTTGAGACCAGAGAGCTAACTTCTTGCCCAGTTGGCCAGCCAAACCAACCGCAATGGCTCGGCCATTCTGACTAAGGAGCGCTATGGCGTTTGACCAGAGCCGAACGGCCTCTTCAGTGGCCTTTAGGCTGTCGCGCGACATCAGTTCGTTGCAGTCGAGCAGAACAATGGCGTGGTAGCCGCCTTGAACTCTTGGTTCGGCACCGGGTGTTGCAATCACGATGCGCTTGCCGGGGGTAATCCACTCGAGGCGATTCTCTCCGTTTGATTCGATGATTTGAGCGCCCGGAAAAGCCTTGCCAAATTCGGCGCTCGTTCGAGTGGACCCAGCTCGCCCATGCCTGAGGGTTCGGTTCTTACATGAGCCGCAGGTGAAGTTGAGATTCGTTGAGTTGCACCAGCGGCAACGCGGGTGCCCTTGACCATCAAGCCATAGGGGGCCGTGACATGAAGAACACAGAGCTCTCTCAGCGCAACTCGCACAGTATGCCGAGGTTGAGGTTCCGCGGGATGAAACTTGGACAAGCACAGCACCCAATTCGATAGCGTCTCGAATTAGGGCCCAAGCGGTTCCGTCGACTCGTGCAGCAGTCTCAGTGATGGCCAGACGAGGAATCTGGAATGCCGACGACTCATCTTGCAGGTAGCCCATCTCTACTAGTCGCTGAACTTCGCTGGAGCGAGCGTGGGAGGCAAAGAACAGGTCGCACTGCTCGAGCTTTTGCCTAACCATTGCCACTTCACGCGTGTGTGAATAAGGATAATGATTTCACCAAGATTTTGCACGGGAGCATAGATTGCCGCTCTTGAACCAACTACCACCAGTGCCTCTGGCAATAAGCAACGCAGAAAGGCCGAATATCTAACTGATTTTGTCTGCTGGGATGAGTAGTCGACCACCTGTGCAGCTAGGTCGCTCTTAGCTAGCTCGGCCAACAGCACTGCTTGATCTCGGTAGTCGGGAACCGCGATGATTGCCGATCTGCCCTTTGCGATCTGAAGCCTGATTCTTGTGATGAACTCGGAGACCCAGGCTGGTGTGTTCTCGATGGACCGAGGTTCTATTAGTTTGGTTGCTCGAACTGGCGAATTCTCTTTAGCAACGAGCGAGGTGTCAGGTGAGGCAGAGATTGTCAACCACTTCTTTTCGACAGCTACGCTGCGATTTGGAATTGCTAACTTCATGACGTCTGAAAGCGTGGCTGCTTGACGATCGGCGACGTTTCTTGCGAGTTGGTAAATGGTTTGCGAAAGAACTTGCGCGGGCGAGACTACTTCGGCGACCTCGGCGAGTTTTCCGTCGAAGTCTGGGGTCTCAACCAGTTCGATGACGAAGGCGTCGAGAAGTGATTTGCCGCGGCCGAAAGGAACTCGGATTCGAATTCCAGGTTTCACTTCTTGCAACAGATTTGACGGAATTCGGTATTCGAAGAGTCGGTCTAGTTGAGGCAGGGGCGAGTCAATTGCGACCCGCGCAAAGCCAGGGCTAGACAAGGTGTTGTTAGTTGCTTGCGGCAGAACGAAGTGCTTCTGCTCGGTCGGTTGATTCCCAGGTGAACTCAGGAAGCTCGCGGCCAAAATGGCCATAGCTCGAAGTGAGCGCATAAATTGGGCGGAGTAGATCTAGCGCCTCGATGATTGCCTTTGGGCGAAGGTCGAAGACCTTGTTAATGGCCTTGGTAATGCTGTCATCGGAAACTTTTCCGGTGCCAAATGTCTCGACATAGAGACCGACTGGACGAGCTACTCCGATGGCGTAGGCCACCTGAACCTCAACTCGGTCGGCTAGACCGGCGGCAACAACATTCTTGGCCACCCAGCGCAACGCGTAAGCCGCCGAGCGGTCTACCTTAGATGGGTCTTTGCCTGAGAATGCTCCGCCACCGTGGCGACTTGCGCCACCGTATGTGTCGACGATAATTTTGCGGCCGGTTAGCCCGGCGTCTCCCATTGGGCCGCCGACCTCAAACTTGCCGGTTGGGTTGATGAATAGTTTGACGTTTGAGAAATCGAGCATGGGTTACACCCGGGTTGTGCTGGGTTGACAGCACGACGGCTTCGATTGTTTTCGGAACAGTGCCTTCGAAGCCAACGGTAACTTGCGTCTTTCCGTCGGGACGAAGAAATGGCACCTCTCCGGTTTTGCGAACGGCAGCGAGCTTCTCGCTGAGACGGTGAGCGACGCTAATTGCTGTCGGCATCAATGTTTTAGTTTCGTTGGTGGCATAACCGAACATGATGCCTTGGTCGCCGGCACCCTGGCTGTCGTAGCGGTCGGCAGACCCACCTTCGCGGGTCTCAAAACCGGCGTCGACTCCCTGAGCGATGTCGGGAGATTGCTGACCGATAGAAACTGAGACTCCGCAGCTGTCACCATCGAAACCGATGTCGGAGGAGGTGTAGCCGATGTCCTTGATCTTCTCGCGAACCAACCTAGGGATTTCTACGTATCCGGAGGTGGTGACTTCGCCGGCAACGTGAACCAGCCCGGTGGTCACCATTGTTTCAACGGCAACGCGAGACGTAGGGTCTTGTTCGAGCATGGCGTCGAGGATGGTGTCGCTGATTTGGTCACAGATTTTGTCTGGGTGACCTTCGGTGACTGATTCAGATGTGAAAAGGCGAAGAGTGCTCATGTTGTAAAAGTATATCCCTCGGGTGCGACAGTTGGGGGTGGGTGCTATTTGTTGATGTTGAGTTGTTGCTCGATAACATCCATTAGCTGATTTGCAGTAGCTATTTTTGAGCCGCTGCGGGCCGTTGCCGTGCCACTCTTGGTCAAAATTAACACTTCGTTGTCATCTGAGCCAAACACCGCCCCATCGCTGACATTATTTGCGACCATCACATCGCAACCCTTTGCTATCAACTTTTGTTGAGCAAGGCGGGTGAGATTATCGGGGCTTAGAGCGGTTTCGGCTGCGAAGCCAACAGTAAGACAGCTGAGGCCCTCGCGGGCAACTCGGTGCACCGCCGAAGCCAAAATATCGTTGTTCTGAATGAGCTTTAGGTGCAGTTCAGCGCCTGCCTCAGATTTCTTTATTTTGGTAGTCGAAATGTTTTCAACCCGATAATCAGAAACCGCTGCGGCCATAATCAAAACGTCAGCGTTTTGAAGTTCGGTCTCGACGGCAGCCTCTAATTCGGCGGCTGTGTTGACTCGGATGAGTTTCTGGATGCTACCTGGAACTTCAATCAGGTTTGCGGCAATCAGGGTCACGTCGGCACCCCTCTTGGCTGCCTCTACAGCAAGCGCAAGGCCCTGTTTACCGCTGGAGCGATTGCCGATAAACCGAACCGGATCGATTGGCTCTTGGGTGCCGCCCGCAGAGATAAGCATCTTGACTCCGGCCAATGCCTTGGCTGGTAACAGCTCGAGCGCTGCCGAAACTATTTCTTCTGCTTCTGGCAGTCTGCCAACTCCGGTGTCATCCCCGGTTAGGCGACCCGTTGCGGGGTCGAGCACGGCTACTCC
>JBEDKW010000194.1:0-3412 GCA_041171945.1 Actinomycetota bacterium | reverse complement strand
CTCAACTGGAGCGGTGGAAGCCTGGGACCCTGGATTCGATTCTGAGGCCGGCGCCGGAACCATCATGGGCGGCAAGATTTACATCGGAGGAAACTTTGGTGTTGCGGGTGGAGAGACTAGGCGTCTAGTAGCAGCCTGGGATGTAACCACCGACGTGCTTGAGGCCTGGAACCCAGACGTCACCGGCAACCAGGTGACTTCTATGACTTCTGCCGCGGGCAAGATTTACTTCGGCGGCATGTTTGGATTTGTAGGCACTTCGGGCAGAAATCACGCAGCCGCGGTTGACGTCGATGGTGAACTAACAGCTTGGGATCCGCATGTTTGCAACCAAAACAACGGCGCAAACTCAACGGTTTTTGGAATCTCTGCAACCGCAACCCAGGTATACCTAATGGGCGACTTCAACTGTGTGGGTGGGCAAAAGCGCATGCACGCTGCAGCGGTCAGCGACTCAGGTTTGCTCACCGGTTGGGCGCCAGTTGTGAACGGCCCGGTTTACTCATTTAGCAGAACTGGGTCAACCATTTACCTCGGCGGCAACTTCTCCAACGTCAACGGGGTAGCTCGCACCGGTGCAGCTGCGGTCGACACCTCGGGTGCCGTTACAGGCTGGAACCCTAGCCCAGATGGCCGTGCGGTTAGCATCATCGCAACTCCTACCAAGATTTACATGGCCGGCTGGTTCAACAATGTTGGCGGCACTCCAAGAAACAACTTGGCAGTTCTAGACCCAACAACGGGTGCACTAGACCTAACCTTCGACGCCCAACTTGATGGTGCCGTTCGAACCATGACACTGGATGGCAGCAACCTCTTCATCGGTGGTGACTTTGGAAACGTGGGCGGCGAAGCGCACCAGTCTGTTGCCTCGATAAATGCCACAACAGGTGCAGTAAACAGCGCCTTCACTGCAAGCACGGGTGTTGGCAATGCAATCTGGTCATTCCTTGAGGCCATTGCCGTTGTGGGCGACAAGGTTTACATCGGTGGTTATTTTGGACAGGTCAACGGAGTAGACAAGAATTATCTTGCTGCTCTTGATAAGACCACCGGTGCAACCGATGCTTCCTTCAACCCCATTGTGACGAACTGGGTCCTTGCTATCACTCCATCCACTGACGGCAGTGTTATTTATGTTGGCGGTCAAGAGCTTTCAGTAACTACAGGCGAAGACACCGCTTACGGCGCTGCAGCCATCGATGTGGCAACGGGCCGATTAACCTCTTGGAGAGGTAACACGGGCGAAGTTCGCGGAATCTCAGTATCTGACGCTGTTGTTTACCTAGCCGGTAACTTCAGCACGGTAGGTGGCCTAACCAGAGAGAACACCGCTGCGGTTAGCACCACGGGCAATGTGCTTGAGCCATGGCCGATGAATGCTGCCGATGCCAAGACGCTCGAAGTAACTATTCCAGATACTGCTCTTGGTGCCGTAACCAGCGACCCTGGCGGCATCAACTGTGGCGGCTCTTGCGCCTATTCATACTCGGCGGGTTCTGAGGTTGTTTTGACCGCGGTTCCAGACACCGGCTATGAGTTTGAAGCATGGACTGGTGAGTGCACCGGAAGCTCAACAACTTGCACCGTGACGCTGGCCGAATCGGCAAGCACCGTGGCGACCTTCCGCATTGCGACCGTGGGAGGCAACACAACTCCACCGCAGACTGTGCCAGGAACAACCCCAACGGTGACACCAACACCGACACCGACGCCAACACCTACCCAGAGTGCACCGGCAACATCGGTGAGCACCGTTAAGCAGACCGTGCAGTTTGCCCCTGGCAACACTGCACTTGATGCAGCTGACAAGCGCGCTCTCGACTCTGTGGTTCTGAAGGCGAAGGCTTTGAAAGAGACCAAAATCAGCATCTTTGGTTCCGCACAGAAGACGAGTTTCTCAAAGCTCGATAAGGCACTGGCTACCGCCAGAGCCCAAGCAGTGATTGCCTACTTGCGATCAAAGGGAGTGAAGGCAACCTTCGTTGTCTTGCCGGCCAAGCCTGCTTCTGACCGAAGCGCCAAGGGCAGGTCAGTGGTTATCACGGTCACCGGAACAAAGTAGGTTTTTAAGGCCCACCCGGACAGGGTGGGCCTCTTCCTGCCCCTTAGGTTTACAACGAAGGCCACAACGGCTAAACTTGGCAAGTTGCCTAGGCAGCGAAACCAACCAAAACAAGAAACTTGCGTTTGTCCTCGTGCTTTGCACTCGGCAAATCGCTCGTCGGAAAAGATTGAATAGAACTATTCATCTTTTCCTCTAGAACTATTCATCTTTTCCTCCTCGCGTTTGTAGCTCAACGGATAGAGCATCTGACTACGGATCAGAAGGTTGGGGGTTCGAGTCCCTCCAAGCGCACCAAATCAGTAAACCCCCGAAAACATTCGGGGGTTTTTGACTTTAGAGGAGACAGCATGAAGGCACCATCAGTGCACGTTCGCGCAGTCATTACCTGGCTCGCCATTTTCCCGCTTGTTTCAATCGGGTTTTACACGGTCGTCCCATTGATGGGCAACGCTCATCCGTTGCTTAAGGTTCTTGTGCTCACGGTGATTGTTGTGCCACTGGCCGTTTATCTAGTGGTGCCGAACCTGATGAAGTTGTATTTGCGCATCGCTGCTAAGCGCGACTGACACTTTCACTGCCCGATTCAAACTCAACTGCGATGAGATATCCGTGACCAGGCACACTCTCGATGTTTTTCACGCCATTCAAAATGCTCACCCATGAATCAATCACGGCTGTGCCGACGCCCGAATTTATAAGCCCACTTGCAGAGCCGGGGCCATCGTCAGAAACAGAAAGCTGAGTTACCCCGACTTGATTCGTAGACATGTCCACTTGAACGTGTGATGCAGGACCGTGAACGAGGGAGTTCAGAAGCGCCTGCTCAACAATACGAAATGCGCCGAGGAGAACCTTGGGGTCCAAGTTGCTGGATGCATCATCGACTGCGATTGAAATTTTCATCGTCGACCGGTACTGATCGGCCAAAATTTGCAGTGCCTCAGCAAAGCTGTTTGCTTCAAAATTGGGGGCCAGAACCTCAACTAAATTTCTCAGATCAGAAGTTCGGGTCTTTTCAAGTCTGGCAATTGCGGCATTGATAGTTTCATTTACCTCAGCAGAGGACTTCCCGGCGATAGTTTTCAATTTCATGCCAACAACCATGAGGTCAGATTGAACTCGGTCGTGAAGAAACCTTGAGGTCTGTTTCCGCAATTCTTCATCGGCCTTCACCAATTCGGCTCGGTCAGACTCCAATTTTTTCACCAGCAGATCTGCATATTTCAGGCGATTCAAAATGGATCTTTCGGAATGATGCATCAACGCAAAAGCAAATAGAACCAACACCAAGGAGCCAATGAAACCGCCAGTCTTCAAGGCTGCCGCTGCAACGAAAGAAAACCC
>JBEDKW010000193.1:0-3201 GCA_041171945.1 Actinomycetota bacterium | reverse complement strand
ATGTCGATTGCGTCAAATAGGGCAACGCGAGGGAATGGGATGCTTGGCACCTTTACCTCGTTGCCGAAGTGCTTAAGAATCTCTTCGCCGTGTTTTTCTTTGACTGCCGAAATAGCTCGGTGCATTAGCTGCTCTTGCACAGCCATCACGTCTTCGTGTGAATCAATCCAGGACATCTCGATGTCAACCGAAACAAACTCGGTGGCGTGACGAGAAGTGAACGATGGGTCGGCTCTAAAGACCGGCCCAATTTCGAAGATGCGGCCGAGGCCCGAGGTCATCGCCATTTGCTTATAGAACTGTGGGCTCTGGGCGAGGTAGGCGTGGGTGTCGAAATATTCGAGCTTGAACAACTCGGCGTTTGATTCAGATGGTGAGGCCATCAACTTAGGAGAGTGCAACTCGATGAAGTTGTTTTCGCTCCAGTATTGACGCCAAGACTGCTCAATGGTGGTCTGAATTCTGAAGACCAAGTTCATCTCTGGGCGGCGAAGGTCAAGAAAACGCCAGTCCATGCGCTTGTCGATGCTGGTGTCGTCGGCAATCGGGGTGTCGAGGTCGGCCATGGTGACGATTTCGATGTCGTCAAGCTGAATCTCGAGGCCACCGAGCTTTACGCGCTCGTCGTGAACCAAACGGCCGGTGACCCAGATGAATGAACCGTTGGTGAGGCTAGAAACCTTGGCCGCAAGTGCGTCGTCTTCAACCGGAGCCTCATCGACCACTGGGCGCGGGTAAGTTACCTGAACATCGCCAGATTCATCGCGAAGAATGATGAACTGAATGCGCTTCTGGTCACGAAGTTTTTCAACCCAACCGCCCAGTAGAACTGGGTGAATGCGCTTCTGGTCACGAAGTTTTTCAACCCAACCGCCCAGTAGAACTGGGCCATCTTGGCTTGCCTGAAGGTCTTTTACAAGGGTGCGGTTTCTCATAAAGACCGAGTTTAGCCGAGGGTAGACTTAACCCATGCCCGCAGACCGCATCCACCTTATTCGCCATGGAGAAGTGCATAATCCTGGCGGAGTTTTGTATGGCCGTTTGCCCGAGTTTCGCCTGAGCGAACGGGGTCACCAAATGGCTGAATTAGCCGCAAAAGACCTGCTCGAGCAAGAACGCAAAATCGGTGCCATTTATGCGAGCCCGTTGCTGCGCACCCGGGAGTCTGCCGGTCACGTGCAGCAAGCTTTTTCGCTAACTCCCACCCCAGACGAACGCCTGATTGAGCCGTTCAACATTTTTGAAGGCCGCAAACTAAGCGCCGGTCACATTTTGATCAGACCGCACCTCTACTTTCACCTTCGCAAGCCATCCCAGCCCAGCTGGGGAGAGCCATTTGAGTCGATTGCCGCACGAATGCTCGAGGCCATGGAGGATGCCTGGCAAAACACTCAGGTTGGTGACGCAGTATTAGTTAGCCACCAATTGCCGATTGTCACAGTGCATCGCAAGTTGGCCGGCATGAAGTTGTCGCACAACCCCAAGCAACGCCGATGTGCGCTTTCTAGCATCACCAGTTTTGAACGACGGGGCGATGGCTTTGTTGAGGTCGATTACCGCGACCCGGCAGCCAAGCTTGGCGCTATCGATAGAGGAGCAGTTTGAGAAAGATTCAGCGGTTGGTGGCCACCACGGTCATCATCATGATGGTTGCCGTTTTGGTTATTGGTGCGCTTTCGGGCTGTGCCGCAAATGACCCACTCGCCAACCAATTTAAAGCTGGAGACAATAAAAACTACATAGCTGGCGATGGCACCGTGACCGAATTTTTGCCGGCAAACCGCAAGCCTGCCGTTGAATGGTCGGGGTTGACCGAGAGCGGTGAAACCCTCAGCAGCACACAGCTCAAAGGCGTAGTCACCGTGGTGAACTTTTGGTATGCCGCCTGTGCCCCTTGCCGCGCCGAAGCGCCAGATCTTGTGGCCCTCGCCGAAGAGAATGAAGATGTTCAGTTTGTTGGCGTAAACGTTCGCGACTCAGCGGGCACCACCATCGCCTTCGACAAAAAGTTTGGCGTCACCTGGCCATCAATAATCGACTCACAAACCGGTTCGGTGGTTTTGGCGTTCACCGGCATCGTCACCCCACAGGCTGTTCCGACCACTTTGGTGATTGCCAAGGATGGCCGCGTCTCGGCCCGCATTCTTGGGCGCATCGACAAGTCGATTCTCGGCACTCTAATAAAGACTGCGGCTAAGGAGTAGGTGTTGGACCAGATTTTCAACCCTGGCGACATAATCCTGAATGGCTCGCTGCTTGCCGCAATACCGATGGCGCTGCTGGCCGGTCTAGTTTCATTTATTAGCCCCTGTGTGCTTCCGCTGCTTCCGGGTTATCTAGGTTTTGTTTCGGGATTCTCGTCTTCGCGCAGTCGAATGATTACTGGAGCCCTGCTGTTTGTGCTCGGCTTCTCGATTGTGTTTGTGTCTTTCGGTGCGTTATTCGGGGGCATCGGCGCAGCTATTTATGCCGGCAGCTTGGCTTGGGTTCAGCGAGTGCTGGGCGTGGTTGTAATACTTCTCGGCTTCGTGTTGATTGGCCAGTTCGCGTTTATGCAGCGAACCTTCAAGCTCAACGTCTCACCAAAACTCGGCCTCTTCGGGGCTCCGCTCTTGGGAATCGCGTTTGGCCTCGGCTGGACACCATGCGTTGGCCCAACACTGGCCGCAGTGCTAACGCTCGCTGCCGATTCCGGCTCGCCGGCTAAGGGTGCCTTGCTGGCGTTCGTCTATGCCCTCGGCATTGGTCTTCCGTTTATCGCTATCGCGGCTGGCTTTGGCTGGGCCACCAAATCGGTTGGTTTCGTGAAGCGCCACATCCGTGCCTTCAATGTCACCGGCGGTGTGATTTTGATTGTTCTCGGCATCTTGCTCGTCACCGGCCTATGGACAACTTTCGCCAGCTGGCTTCAGTTGGAGGTGTTTGGCTATTTCCAACTCACTATCTAATTCTTCTGACCAACCAATCAAGTCTCCTGAGTTGAGCCTTGGCGGGTGGGGCCGATGGATCTGGAAACAACTAACCTCAATGCGCACTGCTCTGATTTTGCTCTTGATGTTGGCAGTAGCCGCGGTTCCGGGTTCGGTGGAATCGGTCACGTGCTTGGGACGAGCGGGGTCGCCGGACGTTACGCGACGTAAAAAAAGACGGGGCGGGCCGCGAAGCCCGCCCCGCCGGGATCGATCGAGGAACTACTTCCGC
>JBEDKW010000192.1:0-7475 GCA_041171945.1 Actinomycetota bacterium | reverse complement strand
GGTCTATTGTGACACGGCGCCTGCGCGCTGGGCTAGTGCTGGGTTAGCGTGGGGCTATGACTTCAACTGCACTCGGCACCGATGGCCTATCGGCCTACCAAGTTCAGGAGCGCATTTCTGCCGGTCAGGTCAATACTCAACAGGTTGGCTCGGGCCGCAGTTTGGGTGCAATTTTTAGAGCCAATTTATTCACTCTATTTAACGGTGTCGTGGGCGGCGCGTTTTTGCTTTTGCTGGTTTTGGGAAAGTGGCAAGATGCCTTGTTTGGCATCGCAGTCATTGCAAACGTGATCATCGGAATCGGCCAAGAATTTGCCTCAAAACGCAAACTGGATCAACTCGCAATTTTGAACCAACCACTGGCTCGGGTGCGCCGGAACGGTGAAGTGCTGCAGATAGCCATTGCCGAAGTAGTGCTCGACGACCTGATCGAACTTCGGCCCGGCGACCAACTAGTGGCCGATGCCACAGTTGTTTCAGGAACCAACCTTGAAATCGATGAGTCGCTGCTAACCGGTGAAGCAGAACCGGTAGCAAAATTTGAAAGTGACGCACTGATGGCTGGCTCGGGCGTCATTGCCGGCAGCGGCAGTGCACGGGTTAGTCGGGTTGGTGCCGAAACCTACTCAAGCCGAATCACCCTCGAGGCCCGCAGATTCTCGCTGGTGAAATCAGAGCTGCGAAACGCACTAAACCGCATTATTAAGTGGGTCACTTGGGCGCTGTTGCCAATCATGGTCATAGTGGCAAACGGTCAGATGCAGGCCGTTGGCGGTTGGGCGAAGGCAATTGAATCTGGCGCTTGGGTTGATGCGGCCGTTGGCTCGATTGCCAGCATCATCAGCATGGTTCCTCAGGGTTTGGTCTTGATTACCAGCATTGCTTTCGCCGTTTCGGCCATGAAGCTCGCAGGCCAGCAGGTGCTGCTGCAAGAGTTGGCCGCAGTCGAGGGCTTAGCCCGCGTTGACATCATTTGCTTCGATAAGACCGGCACTTTGACTCAGGGTGAAATCGGTTTTGATGCCGCCACCGCTATCGGCAGGCCGAACTCCGAGTTTGCCAACTGGCAGCAAGTGTTGGCCTTTTTTGGTGACGACCCGGATGCAAACGCCACCCGGATGCAAACGCCACAGCCAAATGCCTGCGCGGGCAATTTGAGACTCACGGGGTTGCGGCGAGCGTGCCGCTTTCGGCGAGCGCCTCCGTGCCGTTCTCATCGAAGCGCAAGTGGAGTTCTTTTAGCTTTGCAAACTCGGAGACAACCTGGGTTCTCGGAGCCCCCGAATTGGTGCTGCTTGATGGCTCACCCGCACACCTAGACGCCCTGAAACTAGCCGAAACCCAGGCAGGCCTTGGCAAACGAACTCTGGTGCTGGCCGCCACCGGCAATGCAAGCACATCGGCCGATAACTTGCCCGCACAGCTCACCCCGGTGGCCATCGTCACCTTCAAAGAGCAGGTGCGCAGCGATGCCTCTCAAACTCTCTCCTATTTCAAGGAGCAAGGTGTTTCGGTTCGAATCATCTCGGGAGATAACCCGGCAACGGTTGCAGCAGTAGCGGCTGAAGCCGGCTTAGAGATCCTCGGCAGCCCCATCGATGCTCGCGAATTAGACGAAGACATCAACGCTTTGGCTGAAACCCTAGAGCACAACAACATTTTTGGCCGCGTGACCCCAGAGCAAAAGCGCAACATGGTTGCCGCGCTTCAAAGCCGTGGGCACACCGTGGCAATGACCGGCGATGGAGTAAACGACGCCCTGGCGCTCAAGATTGCCGACATCGGCATCGCTATGGGGTCAGGCGCTGCAGCCACCCGCGCGGTTGCCAACCTTGTGCTTCTAAACGGTCAGTTTGCTTCACTGCCTGGCGTGATGGGCGAGGGTCGCCGAGTAATTGCCAACATTGAACGAATCTCAAAACTGTTTCTCACCAAGACGGTCTGGGCCATGACGCTCGCCATAGTTTTTGGCCTGATGTTCTGGTCGTTTCCGTTTCTGCCAAGGCAACTCTCGGCGGTAGATGGGTTCATCATCGGTGTGCCAGCTTTTGCCCTAGCCCTGCTGCCAAACTCAAGGCGCTATCTGCCCGGTTTCTTGAAGCGGTCACTGATGTTTTGTCTGCCGGCCGGCCTAGTGATTGCGGCGGCGGTCATCACCCTCGAACTGCTATCTCAGGCTGGAGACCAAGGAGTTGGCGCGTGGCTGCCTGCCGAAGCGCAAACTGCCACTTCGATGATCTTCTCAGTCACCGGTCTGTGGATGCTTTCGTCTCTCGCCCGCCCGTTTGATGCTTGGCGAATCAGCATCATCGCAGCAATGACCCTCACTGGCTTTGGCTTCTTCACCATCCCACCGATTGCCGACTTCTTTGGGTTCGTGTCACTTTCGGGCCAGCAGCTCGCCAGCACCTTCATCATCGCTGGCGCAGCTAGCCTGCTGATTGAAGTAGCGCATCAAATTGTGGGCAAACTAACGCGCAAGTAGGCCGATGCCCGCCGAGTTAGACTCGGGTTATGCCCACATCCCAAAGAAGCAGCTGGCTTGGCCTGTACGTGCTTCTTGGCATCGTTTGGGGCTCCTCTTTTCTATTCACCAAACTCTCACTGCACACTTGGCCGCCGTTTGGCGTTGTTTTCTTGCGCCTCGCCATTGGCAGCCTGGCCCTCATCGCAGTTATTGCCTGGCGACGCTTGCCGGTCACCAAAAACTGGCGGCACTGGGCCCTGATGGGCTTCGGCGGCATGTTCATGAACACTCTTCCCTTCTCGCTTTTTGCCTACGCGCAACTAAACGTGACCAGCATTTTGGCCAGCATCATCAATGCCGCCACCCCGGTGATGACCCTCTTGGCACTGCTGCTTTTGAATGGTTGGCATTCTGATTGTGCTCGCGGTTTGGCAGGGGTTCGGCGAGAATGACCCAATCGCTGTGCTCTCGATGATTGGCGCCATCACCTGTTACGGCATTGGCGGGCCATTCATCATGCGTTATGTGGCGCCCCTAGAACTTCCCAATGAAGTCGCCGCTCTTGGGCAAGTCGGTGTCGCAGCGGTTGCAACACTGCCGCTTTATCTAACTGGCCCGCTGACCATTGGTGAAGTGAAACTCGAATCGATTTTGGCAATAGTGGTTCTGGGTGCGGTGGGCAGCGGCTTTGCCTACGTTTGGTACTACCAAATCATCAAGCAGGTCGGCAGCGCCATAGCAAACTCGGTCACCTACATCACTCCGCTTGTGGCAGTGGTCTTCGGCATTTTGCTACTGGGTGAAAGCCTGCACTGGTATGAACCGATCGGCGCAATCATTGTGATCACCGGTGCCGCTATTTCTCAGGGCCGCCTCACCCGAAAAACCTTCAGCCGCTTGTTTGGGCGCAATAAAACGGAGGCCTCAGTTTGAAGCGCGTGAAGAGTGCGGTGATTGCCAGCAAAGTTGACCTAATGCTTTTGGTGGTCGCGATTTTCTGGGGCTCGAGCTATTTAGCGGCTAAAAACATCACGCCGTTTGCCTCCATCCCCGGCATGCTTTCGGTGCGCTTTGGCGTTGCAACCATCATTTTGCTAGTCATCTACGCCTTCAGAAGAGACCGCTTTTCTCGTGACGACTGGGTGCTGGGTGCCCTCTATGGCTTCGCTCTGGCAGTGATTATGTCGGTTGAAACCACCGGGCTTTCAATCACCTCGGCCACCAACGCCGGCCTAATTATTAGCCTGACCATCATTTTTACCCCGATTATTGAGAGCGCCTGGAACCGAAACTGGTTGCCGAAACCGTTCTTTGTTGCCGCGGTCGGCGCAATCGTTGGTGTGGCACTGTTGGTTGGCGGCAACGGCCTGCGCTCACCGAACTGGGGTGACCTACTGATGCTGTTGGCCGCTGTGCTTCGTGCAGTAAACACCGCCGCCCAGGGCAAACTCACCTTTGGCAAAAAAGTCAGTTCGTTCAACCTAACCGTGATGCAAACCGCTTTTGCGGGCGTCGCTTTCTTCTTGATTGACCCAAGCGGCACCGTTGAAGCCGTGCAAACCTTTGGGCCGGCTCAATGGGCGAACATTTTCTATTTGGCGGTGTTCTGCACCGTGTTTGGTTTCATTGTTCTCATGTGGGGCATTCGCAAAACCTCGGCCTCCCGGGCCAGCCTGCTGCTCAGCACCGAACCGGTTTGGGCAGTTGTGGTGGCCGTGTCATTCGGCGGCGAGCAGCTCTACATCCTGGGATTTGTTGGTGCAGTGATGATTATTGGAAGTTCTTATATTGGGCTGGGGATCGAGAACCGGCACCGAGGCGCGGCAGCCCAAGGTTCGGCTTAACCCGCTCTGGAACTGCTGGGTTGTTTGCCGACACTGGCTCTACCAACTTAAACTTTTTGCCCAACGCTGGGCGCGAATCTTTGTCGCCTAGGTTTGGCCAGTTGGCCGCTGCCCACTCGGCCTGAGCCGTGATGCTGAGCGATGGGTTTACACCCGGGTTAGCCGAAAGTGTTGAACCGTCAAAAATGTGCAGGCCGGGTTGGCCAAAAGCTCGAAGATATGGGTCAACCACACCGATGCTGGCATCGGCCCCGATGACGCAACCGCCCAAGAAATGAGCGGTCATTGGAATGCCAAAAGGCTCACCGATAACGGCTCCCGGGGTGCCGTTGATGTCGGCCGCCAGATCTCTGGCAACTTTGTGGCCAGCAGCAACCCAAGATGGGTTTTCCTCTCCGTAGCCCTGCTTAGAGGTGAGTTTGCTGCCGAAAACGCCGCGCTTCAAATAGGTGGTCAGTGAGTTGTCGCGAGCCTGCATGACCAGAAGAATCAAGGTGCGCTCAGACCAATCGCGCAGGTTATAGAAACTTGGCAGGCGATGCAGGTTGGTCAGGGTGGCCCAAACAAGGCGCCCGAAATTTGGGTCTTGACCTTTTTTGCCTGAGGCCATCACGCTCTGCAAAAGCGCCATAAAGTTGCTGCCCTTGCCATAGCGAACCGGCTCGATGTGGGTATCGGGGCTCGGAAACACCGATGAGGTGATGGCAGCGCCAGAGCTGAAATCGATGTTCTTGCCCTTGGCAACCACACCCAGCAAGCTTTCACTGTTGGTTCGGCTGAGTTCACTCGCTCAGGTTTTGCAGAAAACCGGCGGCGCGAGAACGCTGAAGAAGTTTGGCCGAACCTAGCGCGCCGGCAGCCACAATGACTTGCCTGGCACTTACGGTTTTGGCTGGTGCGCCGCCTCGACCGTTGGCGGCGAGGGCCAACTCAAAGGTGCCGTCGGCGTTGTCTCGAATTGTTTTTACGTTGGTTAGTGGCATTACCTCTGCGCCAGCTTTTTCGGCGAGGTAGAGATAGTTTTTGACCAAGGTGTTCTTGGCACCGTGACGGCAGCCGGTCATGCATTCGCCGCAGTTGATGCACGGGTTTCTAGCTGGGCCCTTGCCATCAAAATATGGGTCGGCTACCGACTTGGTCGGGTCGGCTCCGGGTTCACCAAAAAACACGCCGAGAGGCGCCATTCTAAAAGTGTCGCCGAACCCGAGACGGTCGGCAGAGCGACGAAGCACTTCATCGGCGGGGCTGTAAAACGGGTTGGTTTCAACCCCGAGCATGCGCTCAGCCAACCCGAAATAGGGCTCGAGCACGCGGTGCCAATCGGTGATGCCAGCCCAAGAACCGGTGTTAAAAAACTGGGCCGGTGGCCGATAAAGGGTGTTGGCATAAACCAGCGAACCGCCGCCAACACCGGCGCCCGACATCACTAAAACGTTCTTTAGAAAATCGATGCGCTGAATGCCGCGCATGCCGAACTTCGGAAAAAACAGAAACCGCTTCAGATCAAACGAGGTCTTGGCAAAATCTGTGTCGGCAAAACGAGCACCGGCTTCGATGACTAGAACTCGGTAGCCCTTTTCGGTCAGACGCAACGCAGCCACCGAGCCGCCAAAGCCCGAACCGATGATCGCTACGTCGTACATGCGATTAGCCCCGAATTATGGGTGTCTCAATGGGCTAGCCGGAAGGCGCTCTTGGGCAACCCACTTCTGGTTGTAGCCGGTAGATGAGGCCATTAGATCAAGGAAAGGCTTTGCATCGAAGACCTCTGGGCCAACTACGCCCGAGCCCTTCCAGGTGCCTTGAGCCAAGAGTTCAAGCGCAATCAACGGGTTGAACGCGGTTTGAGCAACCACACACTGCGCTTCGATGTCGGCCATTGTTTCGGCGTTATCGGCAACGTGATAAATGTAGGTGGCTCGGTCTTTGCCGTCTTTGTCGCGGCCGGTTATTAGCGCGCCCGCACAGGTCTTGCCGGTCATGCGAGGCCCAATTGTTGCTGGGTCTGGCAACACCGCAACAACCATGTCGCGCGGAGCGACATCTACTGGGCCCTGAGCCGAACGAACGCGAACCGGCTTGGTTGCATCGAGGCCGAGGGTGTGAAGGGTCTTTAGAACACCGATGAAGTCGCTGCCCAAACCATATTTGAAGGTGACCTTGTTGACCTGCATGGTGCGAGGCAACATGGTGACTTCTTCGTGCTCAACGTTTACGCACTCAACTGCGCCAATGCCCTCGGGAAACTCGAAGATTTCTGGCTCTGAGAATGGCTGGGTGGTATACCAACCGCGGCTGCGCTCATAAATCATCGGTGGGTTTAGGCACTCTTCGATGGTTGTCCAGATTGAGAACGAAGGAGCGAAAATCTCGTTGCCGTCTTCGTCGTGAACGGCCAGGTTTCCGCCGTCTTTGATGCTGACTTCATCGATTTCACTGAAAAGGTAGTCGGCAGCATATTTGGCGAAGATGTTTGACAAACCAGGCTCAACACCGATGCCAACCAGAGCTAACTTGCCGGCGCGCTGCCATTGTTCGCCAACTGCAAACTGGGCATCGCCGAGCTTGATGCCTGGCTTGTGATACGGGTCACTCTCGTGAACCTCAGAAAGACTCATTGCCATGTCGAGGTAGTTTGCTCCGGCAGTGAAAGCGCCCGAGAACACAGTTGGCACAAACTTTGGCTCAACGGCGTTTAGAACGTGGGTGATTTCATGCGCCTTGGCCAGCTCGGCCACATTGGCTGCGCTGCTGGCATCGATTTTGGCAGCTAGAAATTTGGCTGCCACCGCGTCGCCGTGGCGATTGCGAATCCATTCGATGGTGCGCTCTGCGCGGGAGAGGTCGTAGTCGGAGACCACGATGATTTCGTAAAAGGTTCTAGTAGCGGCAATCTTTGCGATTGCATCGCCGACGCCGCCGGCGCCAACAAGCAAAATCCTCATCGATTTTTCCTATGTTTGAAGTTGCTCCGTGGGGCAAATCGGGAGCTTTTTTATAGCCTACCTAGCGAACGGTCAGGTCTGCTTGAGAATCTAGCACCCAATCGATAACGCCCTGCCAGTAGGTAAAGCCATCGCTCAACGCTAGGTGCTTGGCCCCATCGAGGATTACGGCCTGAAGACCAAGTGGGTCGCCAAAAGTTTGCTGAATTCCGCGCGGGC
>JBEDKW010000191.1:0-2502 GCA_041171945.1 Actinomycetota bacterium | reverse complement strand
CAACCGGGGCGCCGGTATACATGCGCTGGGTGTGCAGCATGTTCCACATTGGGCGAACCATCAAGCCGGCGTCGTGCGCGGCCTGCATAACTTCGTCGCGTTTTTCAAGCGACGGGTCGTCTAGTTGAACGGCACACAGCCAATAGTTCGAAATGGTGCCTTCTGGTTCGAAGACAAACTTCATTCCATCTACGTTGGCAAATGCTTCGCCGTAGGCGAGCGCGAGGCGGCGCTTCTGCTCTAGAAAGCGCGGATACTTTTCAAGCTGAGCCATGCCGAGTGCTGCGTTGAGGTTTGGCATGCGATAGTTCCAAGCGATTTCGTCGTGCTCGAACTCCCACTTGTGGGCAAGTTTTGCAGTGGTGGTGAGGTGCTTGGCGCGCTTGCCGAGCTCGTCGTCGTTGGTCAAAATCACGCCGCCACCGCCGGTGGTCACAATCTTGTTGCCGTTGAACGAGATCATTCCGGTGAGCCCAAAGGTTCCGGTGTGCTGGCTCTGGCCGGCCTTGTTGGTCACGAACGAGCCGAGGCTTTCGGCCGCATCTTCAACCACCGGGATGCCGTATTCGGCAGCAATCTCGCAAATTTCTTCGATGCGAACCGGGTGGCCGAGCGTGTGCATTGGGCTGATGGCCGCGATGCGGGCGCCGGTTGCAGGGTTCACCACTGAGCCGTTGGTGCGGGTCATTCCGGCGAGCGCCTCACGAAGTGCAGCCGGGCTCATGCCCATGGTGCCAAGTTCTGAGTCGATGAAGTGCGGGGTTGCGCCCGCGTGAGCTACAGCGTTTGCGGTTGCAATGAAAGACAGGGTCGGCACGATAACTTCGTCGCCAGGTTCAACGCCGGCTAGAAACAGGGCAACCTGAAGGCCAACGGTTCCGTTTGACACTGCGATGGCGTGCTTAGCCCCGGTGATGTCTTGGATGCGCTGCTCAAGCTGCGGAATGAAGGCACCAACTGATGAAACAAAAGTTGAGTCGAGGCATTCGAGAACGTACTTCTTCTCAAGCTCGTCGATTTCTGGCTCGTGCAGGCCAATCGGGCGGCCAGCGTTAGCTAGCTCTGAGTCTCCAATAACCGCACGGATGCGGTCTACGAAGGTGCTGTTCAAATCGGCCATGCTCTTTACTCTTCTCCCGGTCGCTAATGCGAACTAAATGCCGAACCCGTCTAGACGGTGTATTCGTCTGGGCGGTACTTGGCCAGGTGGGCCGGGTTGGTGAACCACTCAACGGTCTTCTCGAGGCCCGCGCGGAACCCTTCGATGCCCTTGATTTCTGGCTCCCAGTTGAGAACAGTTTTGGCCTTGGTGTTGTCGCTGAACAGTCGCTCAACTTCTGAGTTCTTCGGGCGAATGCGGTTCGGGTCTTCGGTGGCTACTGCCCCAGCGCCCATGATGTCGTTGATGATGTTGAAGGTTTCACCGATGGTCACTTCGAAACCAACACCGAGGTTGGTCACTTCACCAAAACCGGTGGTGGCGTGCAGCGCCTTTTCGAAGCCCTTGGCGGTGTCGCTCACATAGGTGAAGTCGCGGGTTGGGGTTAGTGCACCCAGGTTGATGGTCTTTTTGCCGGCCGCCAGCTGGCTGATGATGGTTGGGATAACCGCACGAGCCGACTGACGTGGGCCGTAGGTGTTGAACGGGCGAATGGTGATGGTCGGCAGTTCGAACGAGGTGTAGAACGAGTTCACCATCATGTCGGCACCGATCTTCGATGCTGAGTAAGGGCTCTGGCCCTGAAGAATGTGACCCTCATCCATTGGCACATACTGAGCGGTGCCATAGACCTCGCTGGTTGAGGTGTGAATGAATCGGCCAACGCCTGCGTCGCGCGCAGCGTTCAAAAGATTCAAGGTGCCCTGGATGTTGGTCTGCACATACATGTCCGGCGCAACATAGCTAAACGGAATCGCAATCAAAGCAGCGAGGTGAAGGATCGCATCCTGCCCCTTGACCAACTGGGCCATGTGATACGGGTCGCGAATGTCACCCATCACGATTTCCATCTGCGATTTGACCTTCGGGTCAATCGTGTCCAACCACCCGTGAGAACCGATGGAGTTGTAAATGCAAAGCGCCTTGACCTGATGTCCGGCGTTCACCAACTCCTCTGCGAGGTGTGAACCAATGAATCCGTCAGCGCCAGTAAGAAAAACCTTCATAACAGACAAGTTTACCGGTTTAGGGCCCCAGAACCCTTAGATAATGCCCCCACTAACCCTGCTAAAAGAGATGAACTCCCTCACTCGCCAACAAGACCTCCCACTCGCCAACGAGACATTCCTCGCTCCCCCGCCACCAAATCACTCCGCTTTTGGGCGCAGGCGCCGGGCAGGCGCCCCGGCCCCACCCGAGGTGTGCTGCAAACTGTCACAGCAAGTGCTGGTTTTGGGGCAAAACCCCTCCTTCAAAGCCGCTTGTAGTGCTGTTTTTCGATGGTTTTGCCGAATGTTTAGGCAGCCGGCGCAGCCAAACGCCGCGGCCGACGCAACCGACCG
>JBEDKW010000190.1:0-2505 GCA_041171945.1 Actinomycetota bacterium | reverse complement strand
ATTAAAAATGGTCAGCCGGTCACAAAGTTTGGCCGCAAGGCAACTCTGTTGCAGTTCTCCACTGAGGTGTGCAGTCAGTGCAAGCAGACCGCGCGACTCTTTAGTGAAGTTGAGAAACAACACCGAGACTTGCTTCACATCGAGGTAGACGTGACGAACCGATTAGACCTTGCAGCTCACTTCAAAGTTTTGCAAACCCCAACCACCCTGGTGCTCGATGCCTCTGGCCGCGTAAAGGCACGCATTGGCGGAGCACCAAAACCAGCAACCATAAAAGCCGAACTAGCCAAACTGGAGATCTAAATGACAAAGCCAACCCCCGCTGGAATTGACCCAAGAGGGCCGCGTTTTGGCGCCTCAATAACTTCTGTGCTGCTTCTGATTATTGTTTTTCTGGGACTCGATGCCGCCACCGTGGATGCCGCTTTTTACCTCTTGATTGCGGTTACCACGCTTTTCGCAATCGGTGCCATCTTTGGGCTCTCTAGGCACCCCTACGGAATTATCTTCAGGAAGTTTGTGCGACCACGTCTCGCTGCTCCAACCGAACTCGAAGACCCAAGACCACCAAAGTTTGCTCAAGCGGTTGGTCTATTCGTAGCCTCGGTTGGTGTTGTGCTTCACCTTGCGGGAGTTGAATTTGGCGTTGCCTACGCCGCCGGAGCAGCATTCATCGCAGCATTTTTGAATGCCGCTTTTGCCTATTGCCTAGGTTGCCAAATTTATTTGGGCCTAAAGCGAATCGGCCTTATTGGCCGAAGCTAACGAAATAGCTTTTCGCATCGCCGCTCTCGCTCTGCGACGGTCGGCGGCTAGGTCGTAGGCCAAACCAAGGTTGAGCCAACTGTGCCAATCATCGGGGTGCAATTGAGCTTGCTCGCGGTATTTATCGAAGACCGCATCGGCCTGACCCGGCATTGGGCGACCACTGGGTCTGCGCTCAATATCGAAAACTGGCAGCGCACCTTCGCTCTCGGCCCGCGCATAAAGTTTTTCAATTCTGAGGCCGAAACGCAGTTCAGCAATAACCAGTGCGAAGCCGAATACCGGGAAAACCAGAATCAAGGCGCCCATCAGTTTGGCGATGGCGTTTGAGTCTTGAAGAAGAAGAATGCCGGTGTTTGCGAGCAGTGCCACATACATAGTGAGCAATGCAGCCATAACAATGGCACCGAGTTTTGCTCCGGTCATTGACTAGCCAGCAACCGAGGCGTCGACAACGGCTTGAAGGCCAACTTTGAGGCCAGTTAGCTTTGAGGCGACACGCAGACTCATCAAAATGCCGTGAGAATAAGCGGCCACTGAGCTGGTTTCGTGACTGATTGTGAGCAACTCACTTTCGCCGCCAAACAGCACGTCTTGTTTTGCTGACACGCCACTGAGTCGAAGGCTGTGAATTGGAACTCCAGCCACAATTTCGCCACGGGCCTGCTGACCGACACCTGGGATGAGCGGCTGGGTTAGGTGGTCTCTAGCTTCGGCAATCATTTCGGCGGTTCGAACCGCGGTGCCAGAAGGTGAGTCGATTTTGCCAGCGTGGTGTGCTTCGACTATTTCAATGGAATTGAAGAAGGTGGCTGCCTGGGCGGCAAATGAACTCGCCAACATTGACCCGATTGAGAAATTTGGGATCACAACGACCGATGCCTTTGGCGCTGAGCCGAGAACTTTGTGTAGTTCAGCAAGCTTCTGACCCGACCAACCGCTGGTGCCAACCACCACTGCGATGTCATTGGCAATCGCGAAATCGACAACCTGTTGGCTCACTTCAAGTTTGGTGACTTCAAAAATCACGTCTGCGCCTAGCGCTTCGCTCAGCTCACTCTTTGAGTCGAGGGCGGCATGTAGCTGCAGGTCTTGAGCAGCATCGATGAGGTCTAGGGCAAGTTTGCCCATTCTTCCAGTGGCGCCGACAACGGCTACTTTGATAGTCACGTGCCTAATCTACCAAAAGAGCGGCTAGAGAAACTGGTGGAAGATGTCTTCTTTGAGTTCGCCGACGGCAACAATGGAACGTTCACGCCCAGCCAAATCTGCGGCTAGGGCTCGAACATCTTCAACTGTTACGGCATTTACGTGCCCCAGTGAGTCGTCGAGGTCAAGGAATTGACCATTGATTATCTCGGCCGCGATAAGGCGGTTCATGCGGGCCTGGGTGCTTTCGAACTTGAGGGCGAGGGAACCAGAGATGTTTCCTTTGGCAAGAGCCAACTCGTCTTCACGGATGCCGTCTACCGCGATTTTTTCGAATTCGGCGATCATCAACTTAGACACCTCGACCGCTTTTGCAGGGGAACAACCGGCGTAGAGACCGAAGTAGGCGGCATCTGAATAGCCCTGGTTGAAAGAATAAACCGAGTAAGCCAAGCCGCGCTTTTCGCGAATCTCTTGGAACATTCTGGAACTCATTCCGCCGCCAAGCGCGGTGTTCAAAATGCCCATGGCATATCGGCGCTCATCGTCGGCGATAAGCCCCTGCATGCCAATCAGCACGTTGGCTTGTTG
>JBEDKW010000189.1:0-2509 GCA_041171945.1 Actinomycetota bacterium | reverse complement strand
AGTGACTCCTTGGCGTCTAATGTTTCAACAGTGATTGGCGAGAGTGCTTCAAAAGGGCATCCGACACTGTCGTTCGAATTCTTTCCACCCAAGGATGAAGAAGGCGAAGCCACCCTCTGGAAATCATTCGATAAATTGCTCGAGGTGTCCCCCGACTTTGTTTCGGTGACTTATGGAGCAGGCGGTTCAAATCGTGAAACTTCACTTGCTGTAGTGGACCGAATGGCAAAGCAGGTTATGACCATCGGTCACCTGACTTGCGTGGGCTCATCGAAAGCCAGCACCAGAGAGGTCATCAAACGTTTTGAAGCAGCCGGCGTGCACTCAATCTTGGCTCTTCGTGGTGACCCACCTCGAGATAACCCTCAAGCACTGGATGATGGAGAGTTGAAAACGGCCCTCGACTTGGTGCATTTGGTAATGGCCGAAACCGATCTCGAAGTTGGAGTGGCAGCTTTCCCAGAGGGTCATCCAGAATCTCCAGACCTGTTACACGACGCCAAGGTTCTGTCCCTAAAGCAGGCCTCCGGAGCTAAATATGCAATGACTCAGTTGTTCTTCACAGTTGAGGCATATACCGATTTAGTCGCCACCTCGCGTGCCGCTGGGGCGACGATGCCGATAATCCCAGGACTGATGCCGATTGGCAATGCTGCCAAGGTGGTTCGAATGGCCGAGATGAGCGGAGCGAAATTGCCAGTGGCATTGCTCGAGAAACTAGACGGCGCCGATGAGGCAGCTGCACGCATTATTGGCATGGACTATTCGATTCAGTTGGCGCAGGATCTGATTGCTGCTGGAGCACCGGGTCTTCACCTGTTCGCGTTGAATTTCAGCAAGGCAGCCCTTGAGGTAGCGCGTGGCGCGGGTCTTTGTCGTTAGCACCATCTAGTCTGAACCCGTGACTGATGAACAACTTTTATTTGACTTCTCCCCCGCTCTTCCAGAGTGGGCCAAGAAGCTTGGCGTCTTCGACCTCGAGACCACTGGGCTAGATCTGACCGATGCCCGAATCGTCACCGCCTGCGCAGTAGAACTAAACGAGGCCGGTGAGGTAGTCGGCGAAAACTCCGAATGGCTTGCCGATCCAGTCATCGAAATTCCAGAGCAGGCAGCCGCTGTTCACGGGGTCACCACAGAAATCGCCCGAAGAGATGGGCGCCCCGCAGCCGAGGTAGTGCGCGAACTCCTCGATCGCCTGCAGGGCTTCTTCGACCGAGGTATTCCGGTGGTCGCCTACAACGCCCCCTACGACTTCACAATTTTGCATTTCGAAGCTCTTCGCCACGGCTTTGAGCCGCTAAAAAACCCTGGGCCAATTCTTGACCCGCTAGTGATTGATAAGTTCAAAGATCGTTACCGCAGGGGCAAACGCCGACTAGAAAATGCTGCCGAGTTTTATAAGGTCTCATTAGACGACGCCCATAACGCAACCGCCGATGCAGTTGCTGCTGGGCGTGTGGCCCAGGCCATAGCTCGTCGCTGGGCCAGCGAACTGCCGGCTACCGCTCAAGAACTTCACGACCTGCAAATTGGTTGGTCTGATGCCAATGACAGCTCGTTCGAAGAGTTCATGCGAAAGCAGAACCCCGACTTTGTTATTGCCAGGGGTTGGCCGCTCAAACTTTAGGGCAACCAGCGACTTGCTAGTCAATCGCTCGAAACTTAAAACAACTCGACACTTAAAACAAAACTTAAAACAAAAAGCCCCGCCGAAGCGGGGCTTTTTTAGGTCTCAACCTGCAACTTATGTGGATAAGCTGCGTTCTCGCGGTGCCTATTAGACACCGAAGCTTATTTAAGCCAGAGGGCTTATGCGCCGAAGTTCTTGTAGCGTGCGTTGAATCGCTCAACACGGCCGGCGGCATCCATGATGCGCTGCTTACCGGTGTAGAACGGGTGCGAAGCTGAAGAGATTTCAACGTCGAAGACTGGGTAGGTGTTGCCATCTTCCCATTCGATTGTCTTGTTGCTGGTGACAGTTGAACGGGTCATGAATGTTTCACCCGAGGCCAAGTCGCGAAAAACGATTGCCTCGTACTTTGGGTGGATTTCTGCCTTCATGCGTGACTTCCTAATGATCTAAAAATTTGGGTCGAGTGCTCAAGGCACTAATGGAAAAGCATACCAGAAGCCTTCTGGGTTGTGAAGCACTTTGCTGGATTTAGTGACGAGCCTTAGCTCGGAATCGGCCCTCAACGAATTCGACGGTCAAACCAAACCCGAATGCTTCGCTGATTTTCTCTGAGGTCAATGTGCTGTGGATCTCACCGGCGGCGAAAACTTGGCCACCGGAAAGAATCATTGCGTGGGTAAAACCTGCTGGAATCTCTTCTAAGTGGTGAGTGACCATAACCATCGCCGGAGCTTGGGGCGCAGAGGCGTAAGCGCCGATGATGCTGATGGTTTGCTCTCTCGAGGCCAAGTCGAGGCTGGCGACTGGCTCATCAAGTAGAAGTAATTCAGGGTCTGGCATGACTGCGCGGGCAATTTGAGTGCGCTTCTTTTC
>JBEDKW010000188.1:0-2510 GCA_041171945.1 Actinomycetota bacterium | reverse complement strand
CTGAACCACCTCGATCAGGGTTTTATCGAAGGTTTTAGCCTGTGCCAAACGCATTGCCGAGGCATACAGGGCGGCCTGAACCGGCCCGTGCAAAACCGAGGCGATTCTTCTACGGTTGAGCCAAACCTCTTGGCGCAACTGCGAGTTGAGGATGCCTAGGTTTTCGATTACCTCTTTAAGTTGCCTCTCAGCGGCTAGGCGCTGGGTTCGAATCACCTGCTGCGTGAACGCAAAGCTTCCGGCAATTAGCAACATCACAAAATATTGCCCGATGGAGGCATCATCGGGGTAGAAGTTTGCAATCGGCAAAACCAGCTTGGTGAGAAGCGCGAGCGCCAGATAAACCAACCCGGTGACCACGCCGGCAAGCCAGAGTGGCAACCATAACGGGCCAAGCCCCTGCTGGGCGGCTTTCAACACTAGGTAAGCAAAGAGCGCCAAAACAACCGAGGCCAGTAGCGCCGATGAGCCCTCGCTGACGCCCAGGCGAATGGGGGTAAAAGTTGAGATTGCCGCGACCAATGCGGTGATGCCCGGCATGAACATGGCACCCACCGACACCGATTGAGGCCAAGCGCGCTTGGCTTTGGCTGCTGACTGGGAGTAAGTCGCGCTGGTCACCGAAGAATCTAGCGCGCCTTCGAAATTGGTACTGCCCACGTCGTGACTAAGTGGCCTGACCACTTGGTCAACCGCTTCTTTGAGTTCGGCGATAACCAACGCCGGGTCGGATGCAGCACCGAACTCTTTAACCTTTTTGATAACCGGCGCCAAGGCTTGCTGAACCGTGGCAAGCAGAGTCTCCTGCTGAATTTTAATTCGCTCGCGAATTCCGCCGCGAAGCTCATCGAGAACAGCCTTCTCACTGTCGAGACCAGCCAGAGCAGCCTGGTGCTTCAGTTGTGAAGCAGCAAAAATTGACATCGTGATGAGCGATCCGCTCACAAAAACAGCTCCGCCAATCACCCGAAAGGTGAGTTCAGCCTCAGGAACTATTCCGAGCCAAACACCGAGCGCCCAGGCCACATAGCCACGAGCCATGCCAGCAATCAACAAGGCGGCGGTGATGAAAAATGGCCGACTTCCAGACCTACGTTGTTTGTAGTAAATCCATTTGAAACCGAGCAAAAAAACGATCGTGATGGCATAAACCACCGTTGCTAAAAAGAGCCAACTTAGAAAGTTTCCGCCCAGCCGTGGGGCGTCGTAGATCAAAAAAGCACCGAAGGATGGAATTGCGAATAGTGCAAAAACTCGGGAGCTCAGCGCAACCGGACCGGCGGCATTCTGATAGGCGCGCCGAAGACTCATCTTCGGCGTTTCAGGCTTTTTGATCATCGAACCTGAGGCGCCGAGTGACCACTAACAGTGAGGTACTCGCGTGCTGCTTCCACTCGGGCATTGCCTTCGGCCGCCGGATTAATATCTAAAGCGGCAAAGATGCGGCTGATGATTCCTTCGACTGCGCGAATGCTGGTGCCTCGCTGCTCGGCAATCTGCGAGTTAGATAACCCCATAGCCAATAGTTGAAGAACCGAGATCTGACGCTTTGACAGCTCAGCCATCGGTCGATCGGCTTGTAAATCATGACGCGGGATTGAATCGCGGGAGTCACTCAAAACAGACTCAAGAGCGTTAACTAGTTCGCGGGTTTCGGTTAGCTGAGACTTGCGAAGGTAGGCCACATTTTTAGGCAGGTTCTTTACGTCGCGACCAGCGAAACGAGAGTCAGGCAGATTAGTCAAAAAGACGATGCCGACATCCGGGGTCTCTTTATGGAGCGCCTCGGCAAATTCAAAACCATCTGGACCTGGACCAAGTTCGATGTCCACCACCACAGCATCTGGGTCGATGGCAAAGCAGGCGCGCTTTGCATCCGCTGCGTTGGCGGCCGTGGTGACTTGAAACCCTGCGGACTCAAGGCTCTTTGCAATCAAATCGCGAAGCAGGGCTTCATCCTCGACAACAACAACATGTCTGCTCAGCATTTATCTCAGCCTGTTCTTGTCGGGGATGAAAAGCGTTTCTCCATCAAAGGTTATGCCCTTTAGGTCTTCCACCACAATATCGGCATCGGTGTCGAGCGCCCTTTTCGAGACACCCACAACCAGACCAACTCCCGCTTCAATTGCGGCCAGCGCGCCGGCTTGGGCATCTTCGAAGACCACGCACTCGGCAGGGTCGAAGCCAAGGTTGGCGGCACCGAGCAGGTAAGGGTCAGGAAACGGTTTACCAAGTTTCACGTCGTCGCCGGTAACAAGTTGTGGCGGCACCGGAAGGCCAGCAGCTAGCAACCGCGCGCGACCAAGGTTGGCATTAGCCGAGGTGCAAACCGTCCAGTGGCCAAGAGCGAGCGAGTGCAATAAATCGACCGCCCCGCCAAGTGCAATTGTGGTGTGAGCGGTCAACTGCTCAAGCTCGTTGATGCGATTATTGGCTGCCTCAAAGAGTTCCGGCGAGGCAATGAATTCACGCACCTTATCTTCGGCCCGTTGACCAGCGTGAGCTAA
>JBEDKW010000187.1:0-2529 GCA_041171945.1 Actinomycetota bacterium | reverse complement strand
GCCAAGAAAGCGATGGTTGGGCCTGAGCCCGAAACAATTCCGGTGAGAGCGCCGGCGGCGACTCCGGCGGCAATAACCTCAGCGAGTTGGGGTTTCAAATCAATGGCAGCCTCTTGAAGGTCGTTCTTCAAAAGAGGCGCAATTTTCGACGGAACGCCTTCGATGAGTGCGTTGACAAGATCGGTGGGCACCGCCGGTTCAGGCAGCCTGGCTGGGTCGAGACCGCGGCCTACTCGAAGCTCATCCAGGCGCTTATAAACGGCCGGTGTGCTCAACCCATCGAGCGAGGTGACGAGCACCCAGTGCAACGGTTTTACATCGATGATTGGCTCTAGAAGCTCACCGCGACCAAGACCGATGGCGGTGCCGCCCAACAACGCGAACGGCACGTCGGCACCGAGCCGAACCGACTCACGGATGAGCGCCTCTTGGCTAATTTCTGTTTGCCAAAGCCGATTAACCGCCAACAGAGCCGCGGCAGCATCTGCCGATCCGCCACCCATTCCGCCAGCTACCGGAACATTTTTAAAGATGTCAAAAGCTACCGGCTTTGCCTCTGGGTGACCGGCTAACTCGGCAATCAGTTTGGCGGCCCGAACCACTAGGTTCTCTTCGTTAGTCGGAACCATTTCAATTTGCTCATCGGAGAGGCTGCCAGAAACTTCGACCAGCCAAGTTGATGAGGCCGCGACGGAAACCTCTTCTCGTAACTCAAGGGCTTGGTAGACACTAGCTACGCTGTGAAAACCATCCTCCAGAAGCGAGCCGACAGCAAAAAAGATATTGATTTTGCCTGGCGCGGTGACAATCACGAAATGTCCAATCTGCGGTGGATTCCGGCAAGCACTTCTCGCCAATAAAGTTCACGGGGCTTGATCGCCGCTTCGTCGGCAAGGAGTTCGTGCACAATCTGCACCCTGATGCCAACCGGCAAAACCTCGAAGTTGATGAAAGCTCGGGTGTTGTCATCGAAGGAAAGGGTTAATTTGCCACCTTTGGTTCCAAGAACTCGAGGTTTCTCAAAAACAGTCCAGGAAGAAACGTCGTTTAGAACGGTAAAAATTCTCTGAAGTTCGACTTCGAATGTTTCCTCTAGCTTGAATGCCAGTGACATTATTTTGCCCTCGCTATCGCTACGAATTGGTGAACGTCAAGCTCTTCGCCTCTTGCTTGTGGGCTAATGCCCGCAGCTATCAAAATTCTTTCGGCCTCGGCCGGTGACCCTGCCCAAACCGCCAACGCTTGGCGCAGTGTTTTGCGGCGTTGCCCGAAGGCTGCGTCGGCAACTGCAAAGGTGGCTAGACGAAGAGATTCGTCTCCCATCGGCACAGCCCGCTTTGCAAAATAAACCAGCGCCGAGTCAACGTTCGGAACCGGCCAGAAGATGTTTCTACCCACATTGCCGGCCAGCGCCGAGTCGGCGTACCAAGCAAGTTTCACGCTCGGAATTCCGTAAATCTTTGAGCCTGGGCTGGCAGCAAGTCGATGAGCCACCTCAGCTTGAACCAACACCAAGCCCTTTTGAATCGAAGGGAAGTGCTCCAAAAAGTGCAACAGCACCGGAACCGAGATGTTGTAGGGCAGGTTGGCCACGAGTGCGTCGGGATCAACCGGCAACTCGGTGACGCGAAGAGCATCGTCGGTCACTAATTTAAAGTCTTTGCCTGGGGCTCGCTTGGCAATCGTTGCCTCGAGTTCGGCGGCCATTTTCGGGTCAATCTCCACAGCCAAAACGGTCTTGGCGACCTCAAGCAAACCAAGCGTGAGAGAACCCAAACCCGGGCCGATTTCAACCACGGTCTCGCTGCCATCTAACTTTGCGGCGACAACAATGCGGCGAATGGTGTTTGGATCGGTGACAAAGTTTTGACCCAACTTTTTAGTTGGGGTCACATCAAGTCGAGCGGCAAGCTCTCGAACATCGGCTCCGCCGAGTAGATCAACCATTAGATTCCCTCAGACCAAGAGCCATAGACAGCTTCGGTATTTCTAGTGAGTTGGCCAGCCAAATCATTGGCGTCCATTTCTAGTTGAGCAGCCATAAATCGAACAGTCACCGGAATCAGATAGGGCGAGTTTGGGCGACCGCGAAAAGGCTCTGGCGTTAGAAAAGGTGCGTCTGTTTCAACCAGGATTAGCTCTCGAGGAACCATCTTTAGCGAGTCACGGAGGTGTTGATTTCTCTTAATTGTGATGTTCCCAGCGAACGACAAATACCAGCCGTTATCCATGCAAATCTGAGCTAATTCGGTGTCACCCGAATAACAGTGGAAGACGGTGCGCTCGGGAGCACCGACTCGAAGCAAAGTTTTAACAACATCATCGTGGGCGTCACGATCGTGGATTTGCATTGCGATGTTGTTCTCTTTGGCGATTCGAATGTGCTCTTCAAAACTGTGCTGCTGAAGGGCGAAATTCGAGTCACCCTCGGTTCGAAAATAATCAAGGCCGGTCTCGCCGATTGCTCTAACGCGCGGTTGAGTTGCTAGTTCGGCAATGCCTTGGATGGCTTCGTCAAGGGCAGCCAGA
>JBEDKW010000186.1:0-3767 GCA_041171945.1 Actinomycetota bacterium | reverse complement strand
TGGCAAAGACACTGCGCTCGCCGAAGTTCAACAGAACCTGCTCGATGTAAGTGCTCGGCTGCACAAAGCTCTTGACACCCTCGGCCGACATCGATGAAATCAGACTGGCGATGTCATCGTTCTTCAAGATTCCAGATTCTTCCGGAGCCGCAATATCAACTTGTCCATCTTGAATCGCTCCAAGCATCGAAGCAGCATCGGCGAAGAATTTGATTCTCAGGGTTTCAATAACGGGCTTTTGACCCCAGCTGAAATCTGGGTTTGCTTTTAGGGTTAAGAACTCACCTGGCGAAACTTCGGTGACTAAATAAGGCCCCGCCGAAACCAAATAGCTGGGTTGATCTACATCGTTGGCAACCGAGAAGCCCTCGCGATAGATTTTTGCAATCTTTTTCAGCTTTGCTGAGTCCGGCTTTAGTGCTAGCTCAAACAGCAGAGCCTTAGCGTCGGCCGCCGAGTAATTTTCGCTCTTGAAAGCCTGTTGCACAACAACATGCGCTGGCGCCGAGATTTTGAGGGAGGTCAGTACATCTGGCACACCCTGGCTGTACTGAAAACTTAGCGAATCGCAATTTGTTGGTCGGCAGTCTTGCGGCTTGGCAAATTTAAGCCCAGAGGTGCTGCGAACCGAATTGAATCCGGCTTGAGTTGGGTCGGCAGCTGCCAACCATGACAGCAAAAGATCGCTCTCGTCTAGCTGCACGCCATCTGACCACTTTGCCGAGCCCGACAACTTGTAGGTGACAAGTGGGCCGGTTGCCTTTTCTTCAGCAACCACAGAACCGAAGGCATCATTAGCGATTAGTTCGCCGGCGGCATCCGTGTAATAAAAAGCTGGGGTGGTTAGGTAGCTAATTTCAGAGTTAACCTGCTGGGCGTCAATGGAAGTTGCCACATCGGCGTTGAACGAGTCGAAAAAGTTAAGTTGGGCAATTGATAGTTCGGAGTCGACAATAATCGCGTTCGAGGAACAGCCAGTTAGACCAATCGCCATAAGGGTCGGCACGGCAATAAGAGCAATAAATCTCTTCAAGAAAAATCTCCAAAAAACGAATTCGCTGAAGTTCTGGATCAGGAATTGGAACTGCTGAAATCAAGCGTTGGGTATACGGGTCTTGAGGGTTCTTGAGAATCTGATCGCGATCGCCAACTTCAACCAAACGACCGTTTTGCATCACTGCAATCCGGTGAGCAAGGATGTCAACCACGGCTAGGTCGTGGCTAATGAACAAGCAAGCAAATTTAAGTTGCTCCTGCAGTTCTTGAAGCAGGTCTAGAAAACGAGCCTGCACCGAAACATCGAGAGCCGAAGTTGGTTCGTCGGCAATCAGCAGATCCGGTCGCAGCGCAAGCGCACGGGCAATGCCAACTCGCTGACGCTGGCCACCGGATAGCTCATGTGGGTAGCGGTTTCGATAGCTGCGAGGCAACTCCACTGAATCGAGAAGCTCTTCGACTCGGTGATCGAGTTCGCGACCCTTGGCCACTTTGGCAAGGAGCATCGGTTCGCCGATACTCTGCCCGATCGGAAGTCGTGGGTTCAACGAACTCGCTGGGTCTTGAAAGACGATTCCGGTGTGGTGGCGAATGGCTTTCAGGTCTCGGTCTTTGGGATGCGAGAGGTCGCGCCCGGCGATTTCGAGGCGCCCGCTAGCAATTGGCAAGAGACCAACGGCAGCGCGCCCAACGGTAGTTTTACCTGAGCCTGACTCGCCTACGAGGCCTAAGATTTCACCGGGGTAAATCTCGAGGCTCATGCCCTCAACCGCTCTAAACGCAGGGATGCGCCCGCGCTTCGGGTATTCGATTGAGACGTTTTCGAGTTTCAAAATTGGAGCTACTGAACCAACCGAAGCTGGTACTGCCCGAGCCTTGGCTGCGCCAAGTTTTGGCACGGCTGCCAGCAGCTCTTGGGTATAAGGCTCTCGGGGTGCGTTGAAGACCTGAGATACCGTGCCCTGCTCAACTGTCTTGCCATTTTTCATGACCAAGATGTCATCGGCAAGGTCGGCAACTACACCCATGTCGTGGGTGATTAGCAGAATGGCGGAGTTAAGACGCGAACGGAGGTTGCGCATGAGGTCAAGAATTTCGGCCTGCACAGTCACATCGAGCGCAGTGGTTGGCTCATCGGCAACCAACAAAACTGGGTCGCAGGCAATCGACTGCGCAATCATGGCACGCTGACGCTGACCACCGGAAAGTTGGTGGGGATACTTCTCGAAGGAGGCCGCCGGATTAGGCATTTCAACCATTTCGAGCAGCTCGATTGCTCGAACCTTGGCATCCTTGGGACTCATGTCGTAGTGCGTGCGCAGCGTCTCAGAAATTTGGAAACCGATTGAGTAAACCGGGTTCAGTGCGGTCATTGGCTCTTGAAAAATGTAGGCAACTTCTTTGCCACGAACCTTGCGAAGTTCGCGTTCGTTTAAGCCAAGAATTTCTTTGCCGTTTAGTTTCACACTGCCCGAAACACGGGAGTTTGAAGGCAATAGACCCAGCAGAGCCATCGAGCTCGAGCTCTTACCAGAGCCAGACTCGCCAACGATCGCTAAAGCCTTGCCTGGCATCACCGAGTAGTTCATGTCGATCGCCGCTGGGTACCAGGTGCCATCAACCCAGAAGTCGACCTGAAGGCCATTGACCTCGAGGACCGGCTGGGCCTGTTGCGAGGTTGGGTTATTTTGCGAGTTCAATGGTCTCCCCATTTCGCTTTTCTTTCTTGGTGATGATTCTCTTTTGACGCGGGTCAAAAGCATCGCGCAAACCATCTCCGATGAAATTCACACACAGGGCAATCAAAACGATGAACATACCCGGATACCAGAACAGCCAAGGTCTAGTGCTGAAAGCGGTCTGGTTCTCATTAATTAGGTAGCCGAGTGAAACGTCTGGCAGGCGAACTCCGAAACCGATGAAGCTGAGGCCGGTTTCCAGCAAAATTGCGGCCGACATGAGAAGAGTGGTGTTCACAATTACGACGCCGATTGCGTTGGGCAGGATGTGCTTGAAAATGATTCGACCATTGCTTGCGCCGGCTACTCGAGCGGCATCGACAAACTCGCGTTCGCGCAAGCTTAAGAATTCTCCACGGACCAATCGAGCAAGGCCTGTCCAGGCAAAGAGGCCTAGAAATACGGCCAGCAAGAATGAGCCGAGGTTGCCAACGGAGCGACCGATTACGGCACCGACCACAACCACCGGAATGGTGATTATCAAGTCGGTAAGTCGCATCAAAATTGCGTCCACCCACTTGCGGTAGAAGCCAGCAACTGCACCGACGACGACACCGATCATGGTGGCAACGCCACCAATAACAAACATCACCATGATTGACTGCTGGGCGCCGCGCATGACTCGCGCGAAACCATCGCGACCAATTTCATCTTGACCAAACGGATGGTTGCCAACCTGCACGCCAGTGCCGTCAATAAACTCAGGCAATAGCCATACTTCCACCAGCCGGTGGTTTGAATTTTCACGTCTTCGGTTCCAACATCAAGCCCAACCGAGCTAAACGCCAGCCCAATGATTGCAATCAGCAGAACGATGGAGGCCATCGCAGCCTTGTGACGAACAAATCGTCGAGTGACGATCTTTCCTTGGCTGAGTCCCTCGACCTCTTTTAGTTCAATCGCGTTTTCGGCGCGCTCTACATTCATTAGCTGACTCGAATTCTTGGGTCAAGGAGCGTATAGACAACATCTGCAATCAAGTTGAAAATAATCGCAACGCTGCCGGTGATTAAGAAGAAACCCATTACCGGG
>JBEDKW010000185.1:0-2568 GCA_041171945.1 Actinomycetota bacterium | reverse complement strand
CAGCAACCGAAGCTAAGGTTCGCGAAGCGGCCAAGCAGTTGAACTACCGAGTAAACACTTTTGCGCGTGCGCTGCCAACCGGCAGAACCCGAATGATTGCGCTGATGGTTACTGACATCACCAACCCGGTGTTTTTTAAGGTGGTTCGCGGTGCTGAGACTGTCGCTGCCGAAGAAGGTTACACATTGGTGATTGCCGAGTCTCAAGAGTCAAGCTCATTGGAAGCAACAACACTTGAGCGCATTCTGCCATCGGTGGACGGCGTAATTTTTGGAACCACGCGTCTAACCGACGAAGAGATTTATCGGATCAACGGCGAAAAGCCGGTGGTTCTTATCAACCGCGTTGTTGAGGGCGTAGCCGATGTGGTACCAAATAACGCACCGGGCATCCATGAAGCGGTTGATCACCTGGCCAAGCTTGGCCACAAGCACATAGCTTTCTTGGCTGGTCCCTCGGCTTCTTGGATCAATAAAGACCGCTGGAAGCTGCTGATGACCAGTGCGGTTGCGGCCGGCATGACCGTTGTTGAAATCAGCTCCGACGGGCCAACTCTTGAGGGTGGCAGGCTTGCCCTAGATCGCGTGCGTGCATCAGGTGTTTCAGCAGTGGTGGCCTATAACGACGTGATGGGCATTGGTTTGCTTCGTGCCGCTGCGGCCGCCGGACTTGCGGTGCCAGAACAGCTGAGCATCATCGGCTTTGACAATATTTTCGGCAGTGATTTTACGTCTCCTCCGCTCACCACCATAGAAATGCCGCTTGAAAAAGTGGGGGCAAACGCTGTCCACTCTTTACTGAAGAGCCTTAAAGGTGAAGACCAGGATGAAATTCCGCACGGCTCAGAAGAAACCACCAGCTTGCTTGTTCGAGGCTCGACCGGCAAGGCCAGCGCCTAAAAAATGACAAAAATAACGATTGGGTTTCAGCTGCCTAAAATGCTTGGCAACCGCTTGCCAATATCGCTCAATCATGATTCTATAAAGGTGTGGAAATGAGATCTAAACTAAGCCCAGCGCGATTGCTGCCCAGTGACCCTGCGGTGCGCGCGATTGCCGAGCAGCTCTACGAGTCTGTTGCCAAGTTGCCAATCATCTCTCCGCACGGTCATGTTGACCCGAGTCTTCTCGTTGAGAATAAGCCGTTTGCAAACCCGGCCGAACTCTTCATCTACTTTGACCACTACGTCACCCGATTGCTGCACGCAGCAGGCCACTCCCTAGAGGATCTCGGCAAAGGCACCAACACCGATCCACGCAAGAGCTGGAACATACTTTGCTCAAACTGGCACCTGCTTGCCGGCACTGCCAGCGGCTATTGGTTGACCCATGAATTCGCCACCTTGTTCGGCATTGATGAGACACCCTCGGCCGAGAACTCGAGCCGCCTCTATGACCTAATCGCAACTGAATTGCTTGAACCGAGAATGTTGCCGCGTGCACTATTCGAAGAGTTCAACATCGAATTTTTAGCCACCACCGATGACCCGTGCGATGACCTTGCTAACCACCAGATTCTTGCCCAAGACGCAACCTTCAAGGGTCGAGTGGTGCCAACTTTCAGACCAGACAGTTACCTTGACCCACGCGTTAAAAACTGGGTAGCCAATGTGGATCGCTTGCTAGCAACGGCAAAAATCGGAGAGCGCAACTACGCCGGCTTCATCGAAGCACTTGAAAAACGCCGTGCCTATTTCTTAGCTAACGGTGCGGTGAGCTCAGACCACGGTGTCTACGAGCCATACACAACGATTCTTTCGATTGACCGTGCCACCGAGCTATTCGGCCAGGCACTAGCTGGCACCATCGGTGCAAATGATGCTCGTGACTTTGCTGGGCACATGCTCTCTGAAATGGCTCGCATGAGCACCAACGATGGTCTTGTGATGACCATCCACGCCGGAGTTATGCGCAATCACTCAAGCAAAACTCTTGCCAACTACGGACCAGACACTGGCCATGACATTCCGGTTAGAGCCGAGTTCACAAATAATTTGCGCCCGCTTCTTGAGGCCTACGGCATGCACCCAAACCTCACAGTCATACTCTTCAGCCTCGATGAAACCAGCTGGTCCCGAGAAGTTGCGCCTCTGGCCGGCTTCTATCCAAGTGTTCGCGTTGGCGCCCCTTGGTGGTTCTTGGATGCACCCGATTCAGCCACTCGTTTTCGTGAAGCCACCACTGAAAGTGTCGGTTTCTATAGAGGCTCCGGTTTCATCGATGACACTCGCGCGTTCCTATCTATCCCCGCCCGCCACGATATGTCTCGTCGGGTAGACAGCGCTTTTCTTGCCCGACTCGTTTCAGAGGGTCGAATCACCATGGAGCAGGCCGAGAAAATTGCGGTTGACCTAGTGGTTGCAGTGCCAAAGGCGGCCTTCAAGCTATGAAGTTAAACCGTGAAAACTTTGCCGCCGCGACCCAAACCTCAAACCGTTCGGCGCAGCAACGCATCGTGCACATTGGGCTTGGCGCTTTTCACCGCGCGCATCAAGCTTGGTTCACATCGCAGGTAGACACCGATAAGGCCTGGGGCATCACCGCATTCACCGGCCGCAGTGCCAAGGCT
>JBEDKW010000184.1:0-2577 GCA_041171945.1 Actinomycetota bacterium | reverse complement strand
GACCATATTTGGCCTGCCAGGTTGAGTAGTTCAAGAACCAGATGGCGAAGCCAACGGCCAAACCCTCGTGCTCGATGATCTCGGCGAAAGCCGCTGGGCTCTCGCTAAACAGGGTTGCCGCCAAGCTCTCTTCAGTTGCTTCAACTTCGTCGAGGGCTTTTTCATACTCGGCAAGGCCGCGAATCATTTCTAGGATTACCGGCACATCGGCCTTGGTAGCCTTACGAATGCTCAATCTTCTTCCTCCGCCGGTGGTCGCTTTTTGCTTGGCAACAGTGCAATAACTAGGGCAATCATGCCGAGTGATGCTGGAATCTGGCCGTAGTCACTCAAATTTGACCACATATAAACGCCCATAAAGATGCTCACTGCCGCCATGATCAAGGCAAAAGTTCTGTTGCCGCGGCCGACCACGGTGAGAATGCTGAGTGCAACCGACCCTAGGGCCATCGAGCTAAAACTCAGGGCCCCAAAGTTGATCATCATTTGGGTTTCGTCCATAGATAAAGACTAACTAGCCAAGATACGCACTTTATTTCCCCAAGGGTCATCAAGCGCAATGCCTTTGCCGTCGTCTTGAATCTGCAGACCAGCCAGGATGAGTCTCTCGCCCACGGCGGCAACCTCATCGCTGCTTGGCAGTTCGATTGCAACCTCACCCAGACCGAGGGTTGGCTGACGTCGGCCAGCGCCGCGGCTCTGCCACACATTCATTGCCATGTGGTGGTGGTAGCCACCGGCCGACACGAAAAGCGCGGTGCCGCCCCAGTTGAGGGTGGTTTCAAAGCCAAGTTTTGACACGTAAAAGTCTTGGGCCTCGGCAATCGACCCAACGCTAAGGTGCACGTGCCCAATGGTTGAGGCGGCTGCCGTTATCTCGGTGTTTAGGTTCTCGGTGAGAAAGGCGTTTGGGTCTAGCCCAAGTGTTGCCATCTCAATTTGGCCGTGCTTCCAACTCCAATCGCTGCGGTCACGATCGAAGTAAAGCTCAACGCCGTTGCCCTCTGGGTCATTGAAATAGAAAGCCTTGCTCACTAGGTGATCAGCGCTGCCAGTGAAAGAAGTGTTGTGCTTACTGGCCACCGAGGCCACCGCCCAAGCCAAGTCGGCTTCGGTTTTGTAGAGAAAAGCAGTGTGAAAAAGGCCAGCTTCGTGTTGCCCAGCGTGCTTAAGGGCGGGGTTGTGCTGAAGAATCATCACGGATTTGCCATCAGTGCCCAAAATGGTGGAGTTGCCGGTTTCGGCGATCACTTCTAGGCCAATTGCGCCGGTGTAGTAGGCCTTCATGGCATCGAGGTTTGCCACCATTAGGGTCACGGCACCCATCGATGTTTCGGCAGGCAAGGTTAGGGAGGTCATGATTTTAGTCTAGCCCCCCTAGACAGAAATTGCTAGGGCTTGAGGTTTGCCTCAATCAACTCGACGATTTCTGGGGCATCTGGCTTCGTGGTTGGGCGAAAGCGGTGAATCTCACCGTTTGGAAGCACCAAGAACTTCTCGAAGTTCCAGATAACTGGCCCGGCCACACCGCTGTGGTCTTTGGTCTTGACGAGTTCTTTGTAGAGCGGGTGGCGAGACTTGCCATTCACGTTGGCCTTCTCGGTCATCGGAAAGGTCACGCCCCAAGTGGTTGAACAATATTCTGAGATGTCATCGCTGCTCTTAAGCTCTTGCAAGAACTGGTTCGAAGGAACACCCAAAACGGTGAAGCCGCGGGAGCCATACTTTTTTTGTAGTTCTTCGAGCGCTTCGTATTGTGGCGATAGTCCACAGCGCGAAGCCACGTTGACCACCAAAACGGTCTTGCCGGCAAAGTCATCAAAGTTGGCTTTGTCGCCCTTGAGCATGGTCAGTTCAACATTAGAAATAGTCATAAGTGGCATAACAGGCGATGTGGTTCGGTCATTCCGAGGGGTTTATAACTATTTGCGCGAAGCCGGGTGATCGCCGCGCATAAACACTCCGCCGGCTTCAAGCTCGTCGAGCATTTGCTGCAGGCGCTTCTCTTGAATGCGAACTTCTTTGGCGCGCATAATCCAAGCTAAATAATCGCTGCGTTGGTAGGCCGGGCGGGCGTCAAAATCGGCGCGCACCTGGCGCTCTTCGAGGGCCACCTTGATGTGCGGTGGCATCTCATCGGATTTGCGTTTAAGGTGGCCGTGTTTGTCGCGAAGTTCTTTATTGGCCATCTTCTGAGCATAATTGTGAAATGGCCGTTATGCCGATGTTTCCGCTGTCAACAGTTCTGTTGCCCAACATGCCGCTGACCCTGCGCATTTTTGAAGAGCGCTACCTCAAGCTGTTGGGCCAACTGCTGGAAGAAGACGAACCTGAGTTTGGTGTTGTCATCATTCACGAGGGCCAAGAGGTTGGTGGCGGCCCAGGCAGTGGCGAGGGCGTTTTCGAGAAGCGCGGCATTTTTGGCACCATCGCGCAGGTCATCGAAGTAAAAACTGACGAACAGTTCTATGGCCTGGTTGCCACTGGCGGCGAGCGTTTTCGGGTGAACGCCTGGCTACCCGACGACCCTTACCCCGTGGCCGACATCGATTTTCTGCCAGATCTAACCTGGGATGC
>JBEDKW010000183.1:0-2585 GCA_041171945.1 Actinomycetota bacterium | reverse complement strand
TGCCGCAGAGCCTTCAAAAACATCGGGGAAGAATGTCTAGCTTTAGCGATACTCCCCTAGCTCGTGAGTTAACCGAGAACACCAAACGCCTTCAGGTAATTGCTTCGCAGCACCCACCTAAGCCAGCGCGCACTCGTGTGATTTCGCTTTCGAACCAAAAGGGTGGCGTTGGCAAGACCACGTCTACCGTCAACCTGGCTGCCGCTTTGGCGAGCAAGGGTATGCAGGTTTTGGTCATCGATTTGGACCCGCAGGGCAACGCTTCTACTGCGCTAGGCATTGCGCACCAAGAGGGCACCCCAGGAATTTATGAAGTTCTGATTGAGGGAACACCCCTCGTACAGGTGATTCAGCAGAGCCCAGAGAGCCCAAACCTTGCTGTTGTGCCCGCCACAATCGATTTAGCGGGCGCTGAGATTGAAATTGTCACCCAAATTGCCCGCGAAAACTGGCACTCGCTGCTCAAAACGGCTCTGGACGCATATTTGGAGGCCGGAAACGCCCCAGATTACGTTCTCATCGACTGCCCACCGAGCCTTGGCTTGCTAACCGTGAACGCATTTGTTGCCGCTTCAGAAGTTTTGCTCCCGATTCAGTGCGAGTACTACGCACTTGAGGGCCTATCCCAGCTGCTTAGAAACATCGAGCGCATTCAACAGGCTTTGAACCCAAATCTAGTTTTGTCTAACATTTTGCTCACCATGTATGACTCACGCACAAGGCTGGCCACTCAGGTCGTCGCCGATGTTCGCGAGCACTTTCCAGCCCAAACTCTCAATGCTGTGATTCCGAGAAATGTTCGCGTTTCAGAGGCACCGAGTTTTGGCCGCACCGTCATCACCCACGATCCAACATCACCTGGCGCAATCTCTTACCTTGAGGCCGCAATCGAAATCGCATTTAGAGGAGCACAAAATGGCTACTAAAAAAGGCGGCCTCGGTCGCGGAATTGGCGCTTTAATTCCTACCTCATCGCTGGCCAGCGAACGCCCAATCGATGTCTTTTTCGGAAACCAGCCAGAGGCAGAGGCCCCAGAGGCCAGTGTTGACGAGGAATCCGCGCTCGTTTCGGTTCCTGGTGTTCGATTTGGCTACCTCGATTTGGATGCCATCACCCCAAACCCAAAGCAGCCGCGTGCGGTCTTCGAGGCCGAGGCATTTAGAGAGCTCGTTCACTCCATCCGTGAATTTGGCGTGCTTCAGCCAATCGCCGTTCGCCCACTGGGCGAAAAGAATGGTGAACCAACCTACGAACTAATCATGGGTGAGCGCCGCTTGCGCGCTTCCAAAGAAGCTGGTCTAACCAAGATTCCGGCTGTGATTCGCGAGACCGAAGACGACAACATGCTGCGCGATGCGTTGCTCGAAAACATTCACCGAGCGAACCTAAACCCGCTCGAAGAGGCCAGCGCCTACCAGCAGCTTTTGAGTGATTTCGACATCACCCAAGACCAGCTTTCAGAGAAAATCGGCCGCTCGCGCCCACAAATCACCAACACCATTCGTTTGCTGAAGTTGCCAATCGGTGTGCAAAAGCGCGTTGCCGCTGGCGTTCTAAGCGCCGGCCACGCTCGAGCTATTTTGAGTGTCGCCGATGAGGCGCGCATGGAATATTTCGCCAACAAGGTGGTCAACGAAGGCCTATCGGTGCGTTCGCTAGAGGAATTAGTGGCAATTGACCGCCCGAAGCCAGGTAAAGCCAAGGTTGTTGCCGGTGGTCGCCAAGATTCACTCAAAGACATCGCTGAGAAGCTCGGTGACAAGCTCGACACCCGTGTGGCCATTGTTTTGGGCAAGAAAAAGGGTCAAATCATCATCGATTTCGCCTCGGTGGGCGACCTAAACCGAATTCTCGCCGAAATTACGCCTAAAAACTAACCGCGAATAGCGGCCTGGGCCAGTTCGTAGTAAACCTGCGGAAGCGTGTTGCCGGCTGCCAAAATAGCCTGCGGCATCAGTGATGTGTCGGTAAGTCCCGGCAAAACATTGGCCTCCAAGAACCACGGTGTGCCGACTTCATCCACGATCATATCTACGCGGGATAGGTGACGCAGACCCAGCGCAGTGTGCGCCGCGACTGCCATGTGCGAAGCCTTATCGGCAACTTTCTGAGTCAAACGGCCAGGCACGTAATAGTTGGTTTCACCAGCGATGTAGCGCTCGTCATAGCCGAATTTGCCATTTATTGGCTCAATTTCCACCGATGGTAGGGCAATCGGGCCAGCACCTAGGTCGATGACGCTGATGGCCAACTCGGTGCCTTCGACAAACTTCTCGATGATGGCCACATCGCAGTAAACATAGGCGTCAACCATCGCTCGATTGAGCTGGCTGGCCTCGGTGACTTTGGTGACACCCTGGGCCGAACCGCTGCGCGCCGGCTTCACAATCACCGGAAGCGAAATAGCGGCAGTGACAGTGGCTAGAACGCTATCGGCATCGAGCTCGCGAAAGGTATCTTTTGGCAAGGTGATGGAAACCGGGGTCAAGATGCCAGATTTGGCGACCAAAGTCTTAGCCACCGATTTATCCCAGGCTAAACGAGCCGCTTGGCCGGTAGCTCCGACGAAAGGCACCCCGGTTAG
>JBEDKW010000182.1:0-2589 GCA_041171945.1 Actinomycetota bacterium | reverse complement strand
AGTCAAGTTTGGGTTTGCTAATAACTATTCGGTCGCCATCAAACTGTTGTCACTAGATGACGAAATGGTTCGAGCGCGGGGGCAACTATCTGGCCCGCGCGAGATTTCGGAGTTCGTTGCCGGGGAGATCTATGTTGCAAATCTAAAATTTTCTCCGGCTAGAAAAGCAACACGGCAGGGTTTTGAGGCATCGATCGGATCGGGCCTTGAGCAAATCAAGTCAGCCACCAGTCTGCCTGCGTTGGCGAGTGCACTTCGAAAGAGCTACCTTCTTGAGGCCGGGGGAGTCAGTCAAAATTCGATTGGCTTAGTTGCAGGCCTAGCCATTGGTGATACCTCACTAATTGACGGTGAACTTTTAGAGCAAATGCGAACCGTGTCACTCACTCATCTGACTGCTGTTTCAGGTGCCAACTGCGCCATCATCATCGGAATGGTCTACCTCTTGGTTTCCCGGCTTCGAGCCAGTCGGTGGCTGCGCACTGCGTTGTCCCTTGCTGCGTTGATCGGCTATGTGGCGATTGTTGGAACACAGCCCAGTGTTCTTAGAGCTGCGTTTATGTCATCGGTGGTCTTGTTGGCTATCTCACTCGGTCGAAGAGCAACAGCAGGTTCTGCTCTCGGCTTGGCAATTCTCATTCTTCTCATTGCCGACCCGTGGTTGGCAACCGATTTTGGTTTTGCGCTCTCGGCCGCCGCAACCGCAGGCATCCTCTTGCTCGCACCCGAAATCTATTTGAGACTCAAGACTCGGGTGCCCAACTGGTTGGCACTTGGCCTCTCGGTCACAATTTCTGCGCAACTTTTGTGTTTGCCGGTGTTGCTGCAGTTGCAATCAGGCCTCTCAACCTATTCGGTCCTAGCCAACTTGCTAGCCGAGCCACTGGTCGCGCCGGTGACGATTCTGGGCATTTTGGCTTGTCTGGTGGCTTGGTTTGCTCCTTGGCTCGCTTTTGGTCTTAGTTGGGTTGCCTCTCTTGCAACCTGGTGGATTGCCTTGGTAGCAGAGCAGTTAGCCGCCTTTCCAATGACCACAATCAGTTGGGCAACTGGGTGGCTGGGTGCCACTCTCGCGGTTGTCGTTATTGTTGCCACTTTGTTGTGGCTCAGGGCCGAAGCGGCTGGGATGAAAGCCACCGGCGCGCTCACTTTGATAGCGGTGCTGTCAATCACCATCGGCAGCTCCGGAGCCTCAATCGCCAAATCCGCCTCTTGGCCTCCCCGTGATTGGTTAGTCGCGGCCTGTGATGTCGGGCAGGGTGATGCACTTGTGGTCAGATCTGAGAATCAAGTGGCTGTGATTGACGTTGGCAAAGACCGGAAACTTATCGACGGGTGCTTAACTCAACTTGGAATTCGGCGAATTGATCTGCTGGTGCTCACGCACTTCGACCTCGACCACATTGGCGGGCTTGCTGGGGCACTTCAAGGCCGTGAGGTTGGGCAAGCTCTAATCAGCCCATTCAACGATGACCGTTGGGGCGCATCTTTATCGAAGCAAGCTATTGAACAGTTTGGGGCCGTATCGAGTTTTGGGCAAGTTGGTGTTCGGGGAAGTCTTGGTCAATTCAGTTGGCGAGTGTTGTCACCTGAACCGAATGCCGCGGGTGCCGAAGATTCGAATGATGCCAGCATCGTAATTTTGTGGCAGAGTCCGCAACTGAATTTACTCACCATGGCAGACCTGGGGGAGCGAGGGCAGATGCGGGTCGCTGGCAGCAGTGATTCCTGGCTAGGCCAAGGTTTGGACTCCGTTCCCATGGTGCTCAAGGTTTCTCATCACGGCTCAGCAGACCAATACCCCGAACTCATTGAAGCGTTGGGACCAGACCTAGCTCTCGTCTCGGTAGGTGCAGACAACAGTTATGGGCACCCAACTCTTCGAACGATTGGCCTACTCGAAAAACTTGGAACGCGGATTTTTCGAACTGATCTAAGTGGTGACCTAGCGGTGTCAATTAGCGACGGAGTGTTGGGCGTGAGTGTCTCTGGCCACGGTTAGGCTTGGCAGGTGAATAAGGCGAAGCAGATTGATTGGCGCAACGCGGTGCCGGCTGCCGTCGTCTTTATTTCTGGTCCCGAAGAATTTCTCGCTGGGCGCGCACTCCGGTCAATTCGAGATCAGCTCAAGGCCAAAGATCCATCCGTTGAGATTCATGAGATCGAGGCCATCGATTACTCTGCCGGCCAACTCTTAAACCTCACTAGCCCTTCTCTTTTTGCCGAACCTCGCCTCGTCATTATTCGCGGGCTCGAAAGATCCAGCGATGACCTCATTGTTGACGGCTTGTCTTATCTTTTGCAACCGACTGAAGACACCACCGTTGTTTTGCGACACAACAGTTCGAGCGTCCGAGGGAAAAAGCTGGTTGATGCAATCAGGGCCTCTGGTGTTGCGACTGAAATTAACTGCCTTGCAATAACCAAGGATGCTGAGCGGGTTGCTTTTGTTCAAGCCGAGTTCTCTGGCGCAAGCCGCAAGATAACCGTTGGTGCTGTTCGAGCATTGCTCGATGCTTTTGCCGACGACATCGCCGAACTCGCATCTGCCTGCGGTCAACTTTTGCTCGATAGCGCCGACAATATCAC
>JBEDKW010000181.1:0-2598 GCA_041171945.1 Actinomycetota bacterium | reverse complement strand
ACCAAGAAGATGCCGGGAACCGTTAGAGCGATAAGGAACAAGAAGAAGACTGCGTCGCGGCCCTTCCATTGAAGAATCGAGAAGGCGTAGGCAGCAGCTGCACTGAAGAGAACCTGTGAGACGGTAACCACAACGCAGACAATCAGCGAGTTCACAAAGAACTGGGCGAAGTTGATTGAAGCTCCCGAGCCTCCCTCAGCCAAAGCCTCTGAAGTGGAAGCCAAACCAAATACTCGGTTAAAGCCACCGAGGGTGAAGTCAACCGGCAACAAGCTGAGTGGGTCTCTAAACAGAGTTTTTGTTGTGCTTAGAGCAGTTCTCAGCATCCACCAGAGCGGGAACAGAGTGATAACGATGATGATGCCGAGAGAAACGTAACCGAAAAGTCTGGCTGAAGCACTCTTTGGAAGCATGGCGTCTTCTGAGGCGCCTCTTTTATCTAGCTTTCGCTGTGACATTGTCTTAGCCATGATTATCGGTCCATATCTGACTGGTTAGCGCTGAGCAGTTTGGTCTGCGCGAACGCAATCACCGACAGCATCACCATGAGCGCAACTGAAATGGCAGCCGCATAACCGAACTCGTTGTTACTCCAAGCAGTGTCAGAGATCAAGATGCTGAACGTGCGGGTCGAGTTGATTGGGCCACCCTTTGTGGTTACCGCAATGGTGTCGAAAATCTGGAAGGAACCAGTCACCGTAATCACCAACACGAAGGCCATTACTGGGCGAAGAAGAGGAAGGGTCACGCTGCGGAATGTTCTCCACTCCCCTGCGCCATCAACTGCGGCCGCGTCGTAGACATCCTTGGGGATTGCCTGAAGGCCAGCAAAAATCAGAAGGGCTGTGTAGCCAAGGTGTCGCCACACGTTGATCATGGCGATCGAGGACATCGCCAAAGTCTCAGAGAAGAAAGTGATCTTGTCGAGGCCCAAGGCTTCGATGACCGAGTTCACTAGACCCAGGTTGTAGTCGAGGAGCCAGTACCAAACCAAGGCGATGATGACGTTGGAGATTAGGTAGGGGGTCAAGACGATGCCTCGCACGATTGCCGAGCGCGTAAATCGGTGAAGAAGAACGGCTAGAAACAGAGCCAATATTGTCTGAAAAGTGATGTTTACAATCACGTACTGCAGGGTTACGCCCAAGGCATTCCAGAAGACTGGATCGTTAAACATTCTGATGTAGTTCTCGAGCCCGGTGAATTCAGGAGCTCGGAAAATGTTGTACTCGGTGAAACTAAGGAAAATTCCGCGTCCACCAGGAATCAAAATGAAGACTAAAAGTCCGAGCAAGGCTGGTCCAGCAAAAGCCAAAGCGATCCACAGATCACTCTTCTTTTTGGATTTTTTCAATCCGACTATTGCCAATGAGTCTCCCTTTGCTGATTTCTTATCTAGAGATTATTGGGTGAATTGGACCGGTTCAAACAGAAAGGCACAAAAGATACCATTTTGTAACATAAATCTTCGGTAACGGAGATTTTAGGTAATAGGTTGGGAAGAGTCCAGTTTCGCAACGTCACGTATAAAAAGGTGTTTTGTGCTAGCAGCTCAGCGTCAAAAAATGATCCTCAGCCAAGTGGCTGAGCGGGGCGCTGCCCGCATCTCAGAGCTCGCAGACTCGCTCGACGTGTCTGAAATGACCGTGCGCCGTGACCTCGATTCACTGGCAGACCAAGGGCTAATCGAAAAGGTTCACGGTGGAGCAACCTCAACAAATGCGACCAGCCCATCTTCAGAGCCGCCTTTCACGGCCAAGTCTCTGAGAGAGCAAGCCATCAAGGATGCAATCGGCGCTGAGGCTGCAAAACTCATTCGCCCTGGGGATGCCATCGGACTCATGGGCGGTAGCTCGGTTTACGCGATGACTCGCCACATTCTTGACATTCCTCGCCTGACGATTGTCACAAATTCCATTCCAGTTTCAGATTTTCTTCATAAAGAGAATCGGTTTGAACAGAACGTGATTCTGACAGGTGGCTCAAGAACCCCAACCGACTCACTGGTCGGAAAGATTGCCACATCGGTGTTTGGTTCGCTAAATCTTGACTTGGTTTTCATGGGCACTCACGGAATGGACCCAAGGAGCGGGTTTAGCTCACCGAATTTATTAGAGGCGGAGACCAACCGGTCTGTGAGAACTAAGGCACAGCGTCTTGTTATTTTGGCCGACCACACCAAGTGGGGGCAACTAGGGTTTGCATCATTCGCGAACTTTGAAGACGCCGATACTCTAATTTCAGACTCAGCGTTAGGGTCTCAAGCCATCGACATGTTGCGCTCCAAAATAAGTCGAGTAATTTTGGTGGAAGAGTCGATTTCAGGTCAAAGCGAATCACTTGAAGCCTCGGCGTCAAGCAGTCGATAACTAAGGTAGGGCAGCTGCTGCGGCTACTGCTGCCGCCGCATTGATAATGCCGATGCCACATTTTCCGGTGGTCTCACAGATGCCACCAGACTTGAATGGCGAAGTTGTCGTTCGCAAGATATTCCAGACCTGATCTGGAGTAATCATAGGCTTCGCCGAGTACATCAGAGCAACCACACCTGTGACAACCGGTGCGGCCATGCTAGTACCCTCCGCATAGCCGTAGATT
>JBEDKW010000180.1:0-3082 GCA_041171945.1 Actinomycetota bacterium | reverse complement strand
CTACAAGGACGAGATTTTAGAGCGTCTGCGGGAAGCTACCCGTGCCCAACTGGACGCGATGATGAATGAGGAAGAGCAAGCGGTATGGGCAGCTTTACCGGACGAAATAACCGCGTTTCGGGGATGCTCTTCAATCAATCAGGACGGGATGAGCTTTTCGCTGATTCGTGACATTGCGGCGGAATTTCCAACCCTGCCAAGGTATCGGGCGGAAGAGCCATTGCTTGTGGAAGCAAAAATCCCTAAACGGTTTTCGGTGCTTAAATTAGGGAGGGATGAAGAGGAAATCATTTCGACCGCGAAAGATGCAGCCGTTGTTGTTTCAATCACCCACCTGCCCATATCCATTGCTCTCAATCCTATTTCCGAATGACCCGTTTTCTTCTCGCCTGCATTCTGGCCAGCACGATTCCGATATCGGCGGCACCGGAAACGCCTGAAGGAAGCGGCAGCATTAATGCGCTCGTCCTCTACCGTTCCCTAGCGTGTCTTCAGAGTTAATGCGAACTTAATGCAAGCGCCCTTTTTGGTTAGGCGTTTTATCCCTGTAACTGACTGATTATGAAAGTACCCCGGCTTGGATTCGAACCAAGGACCAATTGATTAAGAGTCAACTGCTCTACCAACTGAGCTACCGAGGCGTTGTATTTTTTGGCAACCGCCGGGGATCCGAAGACCCTGCGACGCTTGCGCTGGCGGAGGTGTAACAACTCTCGCGGTGAGGGCAACCGTAAAATGTAGCGGGACCGCGCAATTGTTCCAGACCGAGTATGTCATGGACAAAGCCGGCTTTTCGCCCAATCACGGCGATCCGCGCATGAATGTTTTTCACGAATCCCGTCTCACGCTGCGGTTGGCGCTGCCCTTGATGATCGGGCAACTCAGCCAGATGCTGCTGGGCGACTTCAACATTGCCCCCCTAGACACGGATGTTTGGGATATCAGCGAGTTTATTGGGGCCACCCACGTTTCGCCGGCCGAGCGTCAGGCCTTCGAAGCCTTTGAGCAAATTGGCCTCACCGATGTGGTGCGCGAGCGCCTGCCCGAGGGCTATACCTACTGGGATTACCAGCAACTGCGGTTTCCGAAAAACGAAGGCATGCGCATTGACTTCATCCTGGGCTCAGAGAGTTTTGCCGAGCGCGTGACCTCGGCGGTTATCGACCGCAATGAGCGCAAGGGCGAAGCCCCGAGCGATCACGTGCCAGTGGTGGTTGACCTAGCCGACTAGCTTTTGGCGTTTTGGGCTTTGGCGCCGAGCCAGCGCTGGCGCTCAGGTTCGTCCAGCTTTTCGATGGCATAGCGCAGCATGGTGCGCGGCATTGTGGCCGCGAAGCGGCTTAAAAAATTTCGCAATTCGGCGATGTCTTTTTTGCCAACTTCGCGCAGCATCCAACCCGAAGCCTTGTGAATCAAATCGTGTTTGTCGCCAAGCAGCATTTCGGCAATGCGCACTGCCTCTCTCACTTCGCCAACCCGAATAAACGCAAAGGTGAAAATGATGGCCACGCGACGCTCCCACAACTTCTCGCTTCGGGCCAACTTCTCCAGCAAACTCAACGCATCTGGCTTGCCGATCAAGAAAGCTCCAAGATAAGGGGCTGTCGCATCAACTAAATCCCAGTTGTTAACGCGGCCTTCATAAACCAGATTCAAATAGTGGTCGAACAACTCTTGCTGAGCACCGGGCGTCTTGGCGCGCTTGAATTGCCCAACCAAAATGAATAGCCCACACTGTCGCTCTTCATGAATCGGCGAGGCCAGCAACTCGTCGATTTCGTGAGAGGCGAGATGTTTAAACTTGGCGGCAACCGAGCGGGTTTCGGGCACCTTGGCCCCGATGAAAACATCACCCTCGCCATATTGCCCCGGCCCAGTTTTGAAGAACCACGCAAAGGTGGCCTCTTTCTCAGGTCGTGAAAAAGCCGCCAGTGCAGCTTTCACATCGGCGGCTTTATCCATGCTTCAAAGGTTAGCTAATCGAACCAATCACAACCAGCCCATCGCCGGCAGCCGGCGTGAAGCGGTCGGTCTTAGCTGGGTTGAGATTCACACCGGTGGTTGAGTCTTGAGCCGAGGCTGCAGCAACTCTAAAACCGATGGCTGACTCAGAGTGAGCGCGAGCGATGGCAACCAACTCGGCAAACTCAATCTCTTTGCCAAGTGGTGCATAGTTCTCAATTGGGTTCACGTTGATTGAGGCGCCCTGCGCGTCAAATAGGTCGTCAAAAACCGGCGCCAGCGCTGGGTTCTCAGAAACCTGAGCAATCAGCAAAGCAGCTAGGTTGTCGCTAACCACTAGGTCGTCAGCCGCTGCAACGCGAGCCAGTTCGGCCTTGCGGCTATCCAAAATTTCGGCAACCAAACGAGTCGGCTCAACGCCGTTGCCCTGGGCTGCAAAAAGCTGGTTCATCTGAAGCATGGTGAGCATGGTGTGCGCATCGGCTTCAGATTGGCTGATTGCGTTGCGGTAGCCCAGGATGATGATCTCGTTGTATTTCTTGGCCGAGGCGGCCGCGATGAGTTCATCGATGTCACCAGAAACAGTGGCAAAAGTGGCTTTCACATTGGCGATGTGAACGGTTGAACCCTTTGGCAAGAATGACGAAACTTCTTGAATCACCGATTGGCCCATCGAAGACCAGCCGATAACCAAAAGGTGTTCAGCCTTGCGTGCCGGCAGCTTTGGCGCCGCGATCTTCTTGTTGGCGATGTCTTCGCGAACGCCGGTGTAAACCACCTTGTCGTCGTCTTCGGCGATGGCAATAACCTGGGTGCCCAAAGTGAGCTTGGTGCCCTGCTTTGGGTTGAGTGAAACATGACCCTTTTCGTCAACCAGACCGATCACCGATGCGGTGTTGAAGGCCAAAATTGCGTCGGCATAGGTCTTGCCGGCAAGCGCCGGAACCGAGTTGAAATAAATTTCGTCGCCATCAAAATCGAGCAGGTCGAGGGTTACAGCGGCAAGACCTGGCTGACGCGAAGCCTGCGCTGTGACTCGAGCAATTACGTCGTGTGAACGAACTGCAATCACCTGGTTGTTGGTCGCAGTGGCGAGAGCCTCCGCGGTGTGAACGTCGTC
>JBEDKW010000179.1:0-5563 GCA_041171945.1 Actinomycetota bacterium | reverse complement strand
CATAAAAGTGACGGTGTAATCGAAAGAACTGTACTGACGCAAGGCAGTCGAAATGCCGACGATGATGCCGAGCAGAATGGCGAGCAGGGTGGACACCGTCACAAGCTGCAGTGTGGTTCCGATGGCATCGCCGAGAAGAGAAGTCACTTCTTGACCGTTGATGTTTTTTCCTAGATCAAACTGACCGATGAAGACTTTTAGAACCCCACCGAGCCAAACGAAGTAGCGCAGGTATGGAGGAATGTTCAGGTTGAGAATTTCAACTCTTCGCTCGATTAGAGCTTCTTTGTTTCTTGCCGTGGAGGTTCGAAGGTCTTCCAGCGGGTCGCCCGAGTAGGCGGTCAGTAGGTACATCAAATAGGTTGCCGCAAATAGCACGACAATCGAGGCGCCAAGTCTTCTGACTAAGAAAGTCAACATTGGGTTCCTGCCTTTAACACATCTTTGTGGGGATCGAATTTGAGTCTAGGACTCACGAAGCATAAAAGTGGTGCCGCACCTAAATGCGGCACCACTGCAATCAGCTAAGGGCTAGCCCTGAACGATGTCGCCCTCTTGCTTCCAGTCCCAGAAGTTCCAGAAGAACATCGGGGAAAGTGGCGCAGGAACAACGCCAGAGACCTTGTTCTTGTTGTAGGCGGTCACACCAGGGAACTGGAACACGGTGACACCGTAAGCGTCGCCCCATAGTTCTTTTTCGATGGTGGTTAGAAGCTCTACCTGCTTGGCTGCATCGAACTCGGTTGAAAGAGCCTTGTAGGCCGCGTCAACTGCGTCGTTCTTGTAGCCGTTTAGGTTGTTACCGCCATCAGAGGCAAAGGTTGCCTTCGATGAGGTGACTGCCAAGCTAGTTGACTGCCAGCCGAAGACAACAGCGTCGTAGACACCAGAACCTAGAGCAGAACCCCAGTTGTCATCACACTTGTTCAGAACGTTGAAGCCAGCCTTGGCTGCGCTTTCCTGAATCAGTGCAAATTCGTTCTGACGGCGAGTGTTGCCACAACCGAACATGAACTTCACGTCTAGTGGTGTGGTGACACCAGCAGAAGCTAGAAGAGCCTTAGCGCCATCGATGTCGACACTTGAGTAGTCGGCAGAACCGTTAGCAGCAGCAACGTCGTCATAGCCAGGAGCGCCAGGCAGAATGGTCTGCGAGTCGTTGACCTTGGCATCCGGGTTGATTGGCTGGATGAGCTTCGAAACAATGTCGCCACGAGGAATGGTCTTCAGGAATGCCTGACGAACTGCCTTGGCCTTGGCCTGGTCGCCACCGTATGAAGCAGCGTCGAATGGGCCCTTGTTGTTGAAGGTCAAGTCGATGTGCTCGTAGGTAGCGTCAGAGGTTGGGTCGGTAACGATGCCCTTTGACTCAACATCCTGCAGCGCAGTCAAGATGTCTGCGGTTGCCTGTGGAGAGATGATGTCTACTTCACCGTTTGCCAAAGCCTGAACAGCAGCCAATGCGTCTTCAATGAAGCGAATGGTGATGGTCTGGATCTTTGGCGATGGGCCCCATGCGTAGTCCTTGTTGGCGGTTAGAGTCACGTACTCGTCTTTGACGAGGTCGGTGATCACGTAGGCGCCATTAGAAACAACAAGCGATGGGTCATCGGTTGGGAAGTTATCCATGTCGTAACCGGTGCTCCAGAACTTAGCAATCGGTGCAAGAACTGCATCGTCTTTGTCCTGGATAGCCGCGATGAGCTTTGCTTTAGCAGCAGCAGCGTCAAGGTTCTCGTCTGCAAATGCGTGCTGTGCGGTGATGTGGGCTGGAACTCCGATTCCGAAGTTCACTTCCCAGTCAACGATCTGCTCGTCGTAGATAAGTGTTAGCGAACGGCCGTCGTCGCCAATCTCAGGGGTCTTGGTGACCTTTCCTAGGTCGCCTCCACAAGAAGCTGAGTCAAAGAAGACTCCGGCGTCGAGTGCTGCCTGGTTTGACACGTTGCCGTCAGCATCGTATTCAGCCGAAACATTGTTGAAGTTACAGCTGTTAGCCGCCCAAGCCATAAGCATGTCGGCAGCATCTACTGCAGCGCCATCTGACCACTTAACGCCGTTGGCGACTGTGTACTTGATGGTTAGTGGGTCTTGGCTCAAAAGCTCGTACTTGCCAAAACGCTCTTCTTTTACAAGCTCAGGAACCGCGTTGTAATAGTTGAAGCCAGAGTTGGCTAGGTAAATGATGTTTGCGTTTGCGGTTGCGTTTCCATTCGAGGTGGAAGAGTTGGCCGAATAGAAGGCCTGGTTCCAGGCAACTGTGATTGCGCTTCCCTCAACAACGTCGCCGGCGCCCGATGCGCAACCCGACATTACTAAGACGGCAGAAACAGCTGCAGCAACTACTCCAGAGATTCTCTTTAGTTTCATGTTTACTCCCTTGTTTTCATGAGTTTCAGCCAACCTAATTAGAAAGAATTACTAGTCGATTTGGTTAAAGGCGGACTTACTTCCTCGACACTAATGGAGGATTTTTCTAACTTCGCCTCAAAGCGGCAAGGTTTACCAAACCTTTACAAATGGAAACCCACCCAAAACAATGCCGGATGGACCTCATCGGTTTTGGCTGGGATGATTGGGCAATGACTAACCCGGACACTTTTAGGCCCAAGGCCCGCTTTGCGATTGCCGCGGTGCTCATGCTTCAGAGTGTTTTGTTAGCCTGGCAAATAACTTTGATGGGTGACGAACACTCGGGTTTGATTGCCGCTGCCGCATTCGTTGCAGCGAATACCGCGATTTGGCTCTTGTTTGTCAGACCAAAAATTGTGTTTTTTGACGAGGGTCTCACAATCGTGAACCCACTAACCGAGGTGACAATCCCCTGGTTGGCAGTTGATGAGCTTGACAGCCAACTCGCCTTTTCGGTGCGTGCCGGCGGCAAGAAGTTCTCGGCTTGGGCTGCACCCGCTCCCGGTCGCCAACACAGTCGAACTTTGCATTCATCCGAGTTCAAAGGCTTGGGGCTCGCTGATGGTCGGTCAATGCGTCTAAGCGACTCACCGCGGAGTGGGCTTGAGTCATTCAAAGAACTCGGCGGCGACAAATCAGCCAGCCCCGCCTTCAAATTCAACTATCTCGGAACAGCACTGATGGTGGTCAGCATTTTGACTTTGACGCTGCTGGTAGCCTGAGCCCATGGGCAAACCCGCGTTCTTGATTTATGACGGCGACTGTGCATTTTGCCAATTGAGTCTTCAATGGGGCATCGATCACCTGCCGTGGTTTCCGCCATACGTGGCCTTTCAAAAATTGACTCCAGGCGATGTTGGCCTAACCGAGGCTCAGGTAAAGACTCAAATCTTTGTTGTCGACGGCAATAAGACCTACGGTGGACACCGAGCAGGTGCCTGGATTCTCACTCACCAGCCAAAGACTGGAACTGCCTCCCTGCTGTGGCGAGCTTTTGGCCACCTAATCAATTTTTTCTCGCCTATTTCGGCGCTGATTTATCGATGGGTTGCAGCCAATCGACACCGACTGCCGGGTGGGTCAGCGACCTGCAAACTCGAAGACAACTTCGACCCAAAGAAAGGCGTCTAGCCGATGCTGGACCTTTTCAGCTTTGGTTTTGCTGCCGGGCTTGCCCTCGCCATTCCGCTTGGCCCAATGGCCATCATGTTGATCAACACAACGATGAGTCGGGGCTGGCGCCACGGTGTAATCGGCGCTTTGGCCATGGCGTCGGTCGATTTTTCTTATGCCCTGTTGGTCTTTTTGGTGGGTGCCCTAATCGCCAGCTTCTTGAGCACTTGGGGTGTCGTGCTGAGCCTGGCCGGTGCGGCGATTTTGCTTGCCCTCGGAACCCAAACGCTGGTGCGAAACCTTCGGCTTCTCAACAAGCCCGATCACCTAGGCGGCCAGAGCGCGGTCGAAGGATCAGTTGGCAAAACGTTTTCAACTTTTGTCGGGGCCACGGTGCTGAACCCACCGACGGCACTTTATTTTCTGGCAATCGCACCGACTGTGAGCAGCCTCTCTGGCGACTCCGGCTTCGCCCCGGCAGTCATTTTCGCCGGCGGTGTTTTTATCGGCTCAATTATTTGGCAAGAGGGTTTGGCTTTGGCTGGACTCGGACTTCGCAGACTCACCAGCAATAAAGTTCGCGCCATCCTCGGCTCTATCGGTGGTGCCCTCATCATCGCTCTGGCTGTGTCAATTGCCATGCGGGGCTTGAGCGCATGAGATACGGCGCCTCGTTTGCAACTGGAACAAAGTCTTCTACCATCGCCGAACTGGCAATTGTTTTTGCTCTGAGCCTTGGCGCCTCCGCCGTTTATTCAGTGGTGTCGCTAGTCGCCAAAATAACTTCAGAAAAAGGCTTGGCCGGTTCAACCGCGGCCCTCAATAACTCCTTGGCTGAGAGAGTTTGGCTAGACCTCACATATCAACTGTTGGGCATAGGGTTTGGGCTTGCGCCAGTTGCGCTGGCCCTTTACCTAATTTGGCAGTCCGACGGCACCCCATTCAAAACCCTCGGCCTAACTTTCAAAAACCCGCTAGCAGACTTATCAAGGGGCCTCTTCCTTGCTGCTGCGATTGGCCTTCCTGGCTTGGGCCTTTATCTACTGGCCCGATTCGCTGGGCTGTCGGCGCAGGTGACGCCGGCGAACCTAGGTGATTATTGGTGGGTTGTTCCGGTGCTGCTTCTTGCCGCCGTCAAGGCATCCTTGCTTGAAGAAGTGATTGTGGTGGGCTATCTCTTCAACCGCCTGACCAAAATTGGACTAGCCCCAAATACCCAAATCCTCATCAGCGCATTGGTTCGAGGCAGTTACCACCTTTACCAAGGGTTCGGTGGATTCGTGGGCAACTTTGCAATGGGGCTTGTCTTTGGCTGGGTTTATCGCCGGTTTGGCCGCCTGGCTCCTTTGGTTGTCGCCCACTTTCTTCTCGATGCCGCTTCTTTCGTGGGCTACGCCCTGCTCAGCGACATAATCAAACTTCCCTAGCCGAGAGCCGAAGGGCAGTGACCACGTCCTGCTAGATTTGAAGGGCAGTCAGAAATGGCTGCGGTTTGCTCTTGAGCAGGGAAAGCCGGCGAAAATCCGGCGCTGACCCGCAACCGTAAATTGACCGAGACAACACTCAGTCAAAAGTCGGAATGCCTGCCGATTGAGCGAATGACTCTTATTTACCGTCGAGGTCTACGGTCGGAGTCGATTGGTTTGACACCCGTCGCCTTCGCACTCATCTCGGTTTTAGCGAAGGGCTCCAAAATGTTTGGACCAAAATCTGGGTTGCGCAAATTTGTCGCAACGCTAAGCATCGTTTCGGTTTCGCTTTTACTGGCTCCTTCGGCAGCAACTGCAGCAGATGCATTTCCTTCGACCACCGATTTTTTGAGCAGCAAGTTTGTTGCCGGCAAGGCCATCGATGGGTTCAGCCCTGGGAAAGCTGATTACGGGTTCACCTTAGAAGCGATGCTTCAGTTGCGTGCCGCGGGTAAGACGGTGGCCCAGCAAAGAGTTGCCATCAACCATGTTCTGAATGACCTTACCGTTTCGGTAAATCGTGGCGGTGGCTACTTATTTGACGCGTCAAAGAAATTCAAGCCAGGCCT
>JBEDKW010000178.1:0-2610 GCA_041171945.1 Actinomycetota bacterium | reverse complement strand
ACCTTCTCGGCTAGCACCTGACCAGCTGCGATTAGTGCTGGGCGCTCTTCTTTGCTAGCCCCACCAACCAACTTGGCGGCGGCGTTCTGCTCGGCACGAACGGCCTCGAACTCTTGCAACTCTTTGCGCCACTTGGCGTCGGCTGCAACCGCTTGGTCAACCAACGATTCGTCGCCTCCGCGAGCGCGCTGGGATGCCTTGATGGCGTCTGGGTTATCTCTAAGCAAGTTGGAGTCAATCACGGGGTTAAGCCTACCCGAGGGGTCTTTGTTTGAACTCTAGAGAGCGCGCAAGTGAGTGCGGATTAGTTCGGCAGCTTGTTCAATTTCGTAGCGGCCTTCGGCCACACCCAAGGTGAGGTCCATGCCTTCGTCGGCCGTCATCAAAAGCGCATAGGCGTTGAATCTCATGAACGCGTTGAGGATGAGCCAAGCCGTGCGCTTATTTCCATCGACTAAAGGGTGGTTCTTGATCAAAGATTGATGCATAGCCGCGGCCATAAGTTCGAATGTTGGATAGGCAAATTCGCCAAAAGCCGTTGCTTGAGGCCTCATGGTTGCACTGTCTAGCAAACCGATGTCTTTGACCGTAAAACCGAGCCCCTGGATCAACTCAAGGCACTCTTCTAGTTCGAGGAAGAGGATCATGCGTCGGCGAGACGCCTCATGAGTTCAGCATCTCGCGTCATAACCGTGTCGAAGATTTCTCGCAACATTGCTTTTCTGTGGATATTTGCGTCAGCAGCTTCGATCAACTGCTCGATAGCGCGTTGCTTTGACACTTTGCGGTCTTCGGCAAGTTGCTCCAACTTTGCATCTAGCTCTTCTGTGAGTCTGATTGTCATGGCCATACGATAATGGTATCAAAGTGGTGCAAAATCTCAAGAGTCCAAATTGTGGATAACTCGCCCTAGGCTTGGCGGATGGGGAATTCCAAAAGAGCAGCAGTGATCTTTTATCCGGGCCGGGTAGATAGACGCAAACTGCAGGCTGCCATTCAGCAGACCACCATGCCCCTTGGCTGGGAACCCACCCTGTGGCTCAAGACCACCGAGCATGAGACCGGCGGCGTTCAGGTGCAGCGCGCGTTGGCTCAAAAAGCCACCCACCTGCTGGTTGCCGGTGGCGATGGCACTGTGCGCGAAGTTCTGGATGCCTTGGCCCACATCGGCACCCCGGCCAGCAAAAAAGTCACGGTCGGCATTATTCCGATTGGCACCGGCAACGTGCTGGCGCGCAACCTGCGCCTTGACCTAAACGACCTAAAGTCGGCGGTGCAGCGCGGGCTGCTGGGCAATCGTCACCCTCTTGACCTGGGGCTTGCTCGCATCATTTTTGCCGATGGCAAGCGCGCCGAAATGCATTTTGCCGTGATGGCCGGCGTTGGCCTCGATGCCAAAATCATGGAGAACACCAACGAAAAACTCAAGCGCGCTATTGGCTGGGTGGCCTACCTCGACGGTGGCCTCAAGGCCCTGCCTTCGCTTTTTGAGCGCATGGATGTTTCGGTTGACGGCCGCGAGACCCGCACCCTGAAGCTGGTTTCACTGCTGATTGGCAACGCCGGTTGGTTGCCGGGCAACATCTCGCTGATGCCCGATGCCCGACTCGATGATGGCTTGCTGGACGTTGCCGCCGTTGGCCCAAGGCGCTTCTGGAACTGGATTGATTTTTGGGGTCGAGTTACCTTGGGCAACCGAGTGCTCCGACCAAACCGCATGGGTCGCCAGCTGATGGATGCCACCGCAAACGTGAAGACCCTCGAAAATTTGAGCGGCGCCAAGATTCGTGTGACCCCTGAGCGCGCAGTTCACATGCAACTAGATGGAGACTCGCTGGGTCTAATTGCCGAAGTTGAGTTTGAAGTGCAACCGCGTGCGGTCACTGTTCGCGTTTAGGTTTGTCCAACGCTCTTAAAGATCAGAGCGAGCGCATCCAACGCTCGGCTTCACCGAACTGGGTGTTCGAGTTGTTGCCCTCGTGAATCGACTTCTGCTTATCGGCGCGTGGGTATGAACCCAAGAACAATACCTTTGGGCTGAATCGGTGCAGGCCCTTTAGGGCTTCTGCCACGGCAGCGTCATCGATGTGGCCCTGCGCATCAATGTTGAAGCGGTAGCGGCCGAGGCGGTCGCCGATGATGCCGAAGAAAGCGCCACCCAAGGCCCACCCGAGCAGGAAGGCCGCCTGGATGTACGAACCATAACGGCCGACATCGGGGTCGGTGTCTTTGACCATCAGCAGCTCAGCCACGAACACCGTAGCGACGAGCGTGTAGAGATGCAGATCAAGTCCGTCGAAGAACCAACCTAGCCAAGCAGCGAGGCCAGACTTCTTCTGGTGCGAAGAAAGTTCGCTGAGCTTCGTGGCTTCGGCGGGGGTATCGCGCATGGGGAGACAGTTGAAACCGCCTAGAAATTAGCAAGGCGGGCTTTGTGGCCCGCCCTGCTCGAGGACTTACTTCTTCTTGGCTTCGGTCTTCTTTCATTAAAATTTTTAGCGCTTTTTGCATTTCTAATAAGTTTTCTTTTGTCTCTTTTTTTGCTGGTTTCGATAGATCTTGATGTTTTGGTCCTGTGATGAATTTGAGGATTTTTTGGAGAAGAAAAAG
>JBEDKW010000177.1:0-2616 GCA_041171945.1 Actinomycetota bacterium | reverse complement strand
AGCCTGATAAGCCTTCTCGCTTGCCCTCATGATTACTCCCCTGCTGGATAAACTATTTCGTGGCTATTGTATGCACAGAATCAAATAATAAACATTATTTCGCGATAATTAGCAATATTAGGCAATCTTTGTATACATTTAGCATTACTTAGATGATATTGGGTCGACTCAACTTCAGGTAAGCGCGTCAGGTGATGCCAACGGGGGCTTCATTTCTCAATGAGGAGAAAACATGACTACAGCTACAGGTGAATACCAAACTGCCTACGATGCCAGCATCTCCGACCCGAACGCCTTCTGGTTAGAGGCGGCCAAAAAAATCGACTGGGTCAAAGCCCCCACTCAGGCCCTCGACTCTTCGGCGGCACCGGTTTACCGATGGTTTCCCGAAGCCGAACTAAACACTTGCTTTAACGCTGTTGATCGTCACGTGTTGGCTGGTCGCGGCGATCAAGCCGCTTTAATTTATGACTCTGCAATGACCGGAACGAAGAAAACCCTGACCTACTCCCAGTTGCTGGAGGACGTCTCTTTGTTTGCCGGCGCACTAGTCAACCAAGGTGTGGCAAAGGGTGATCGCGTCATCATTTACATGCCGATGATCCCAGAGGCCGTCATTGCGATGCTGGCCTGCTCCAGAATTGGCGCTATCCACTCCGTGGTGTTTGGAGGCTTTGCCGCCAATGAACTTGCTGTGCGCATTGACGATGCCAGCCCAAAATTAATCGTGACCTCATCGGGTGGGCTTGAACCCGGTCGAATAGTTGCTTACTTGCCAATCATTCAAAAAGCGCTTGAGCTCTCCAAGGGGTCGGTTGAGACCGTAATCGTGCACGAGCGCGCTGCCACACCGGGCCTGGCTGCAGATCACGTTGGCACTGGCTCGGCGAAGTGGCTTAGTTGGGTAGCCGCCACCGATAACGCCACGCCAGCATCACCCGTCGCTGTCTCGGCATTAGATCCGCTCTACATTCTTTACACCTCAGGAACCACCGGCAACCCAAAGGGCATCATCCGAGACAATGGTGGCCATGCTGTGGCTATGGCCTGGTCCATGAAAAACATCTACAACATCGATGCTGGCGACGTAATGTGGGCTGCTTCCGATGTTGGCTGGGTGGTCGGCCACTCCTACATTGTTTACGCGCCTCTGATTGCCGGTGCCACCACTCTTCTCTACGAGGGCAAGCCAATTGGCACCCCCGACGCCGGCGCATTTTGGCGGGTCATTGCGGAGCACAAGGTGAAGGTGCTGTTCACAGCCCCGACGGCCATCCGTGCTATTCGAAGAATGGACCCAGATCTAGAGTTTCTTTCAAACTACGATGTCTCTAGCCTCGAGACTCTGTTTTTGGCGGGCGAGCGACTCGACACCGAAACCTACCATTGGGCCAATGACGGCTTGCATTGCAAGGTGGTGGACAACTGGTGGCAAACCGAAACCGGCTGGCCAATTGCAGCTAACCCCCGAGGTCTCGAAGACTTAGAGGTTAAGCCAGGCTCACCTAGCGTTCCGGTGCCCGGCTATAAAATTTCGGTGGTTGATTCAAAAGGAAACCCGGTTAAGCCTGGCAAGGAAGGGAACATTGTCATCGGCCTGCCAATGCCCCCAGGTACATTGGCCGGTCTTTGGGGTCGCCCAGATGGCTACGAGAAGGCTTACTTGAATGTCTTTAAAGATTGCTACGCAACCGGTGACTCTGGTCACCTAGATAAAGACGGCTATGTTTACGTGATGGGGCGCACCGACGACGTCATCAATGTGGCTGGTCACCGACTTTCAACCGGCCAGCTCGAAGAGGCCATTCTCGGTCACGAAGCGGTAGCCGAATGTGCGGTGACCGGAGTCAAGGACGAGCTCAAAGGTCAACGTGCGGTTGGCTTCATAACCTTCAAACACGGACACGAAATAGACCAAGAAACACTTCGCAAAGAAGTTGTCGCCAAGGTCAGGGATGTTGTTGGGCCAGTAGCGGCTTTTAGAGACGTCATTATTTTGCAACGCCTACCAAAAACCCGTTCTGGCAAGATTTTGCGCAAAACAATGCGCCAAATTGTCGATGGGGATAACTACACCGTGCCTCCAACAATCGAAGACGTGACCGTGCTGGATGACCTGAAGGCCGAATTGGCCATTCAGTATCAACCATCAAAGGGTTAGGTGCGCTTGCGCTTCTCTCTTACGCGCATGCCAACCTCAATCGGCGAGCCTTCGAAACCATAGGTCTCGCGAAGTCGACGCTGAATGAAACGGCGGTAGCCAGGGTCTAGGAAGCCCGAGGTAAAGAGAACAAACTTCGGCGGTCGGCTGCTGGCCTGGGTGCCAAAGAGGATACGAGGCTGCTTGCCTCCACGCACTGGGTGAGGGAACTCTTGAGTGAGTTCCTGTAGGAAAGCATTGAGCTTGCCAGTAGCAATTCGCTGATCCCATGAGTCGAGAGCGACCTCAAGGGCAGGCACCAACTTCTCTAGGTGACGACCGGTTAGGGCCGAGATATTCACGCGGGGCGCCCAAGCTACGTGCGCGAGGTCTTGTTCAATCTCTCGCTCCAAGTAGCGGCGACGCTCATCGTCTAGTTCATCCCATTTGTTGAAGGCAAGAACTAGTGCGCGACC
>JBEDKW010000176.1:0-5365 GCA_041171945.1 Actinomycetota bacterium | reverse complement strand
GGTGCCAAAGATGCCCAGCAGCTGCACCTAATCAAGGCCTTGGCCACTCGCGAATACCCAAAACTGCAAATTATCGAGGCCCCAACCATCCGAGAAGTGGGTGGTTTGGCGCTCTCTAGCCGCAACCGTTACCTCGACGAAGCAGCTCACGAGGTTGCCCAGCAACTATCGGCAGCACTTCGGGCCGGCGCAGTGGCAGTTCATCCGGGCAGCAAAACCGACCCGAAACTAGTGGTTGAAGCGGCAAGAGCAGTGTTGGCTAAGGCGCCTGAGGCTAAACTTGAATACATCGCCCTTGTCAACCACGACACCTTTGAGCCCATTGAAAACGGGTTCAGCGGCCAGGCACTTTTGCTAATCGCCGCGCGAGTTGGCGAAACCCGTTTGATTGACAACACCGAAATAACTTTTTAGGAGCCCTCGCATGAGCGACGCCAACATTGAGCAAGAAGAACTCGAACAAGATCTGCCAGAACAGATCGCGATTCGCCTTGCCAAGCGCGAGCGCCTCAACGCCATGGGCGACGCATACCCGGTTAGTGTGCCAATCACGCACACCATCGATGCCGTTCGCGCAGCGCACCCAGACCTAGAAGCCGATGTTGCCACCGGTCAAAAAGTTGCCCTAGCTGGCCGAATCGTTTTTGCTCGCAACACCGGCAAGCTCTGCTTTGCCACCCTTCAGGCCGGCTCAGGCCAGCGCATTCAGGCCATGCTCAGCCTCGACAAGGTTGGCGAAACCCGCCTCGAAGAATACAAAGAGCTCGTTGACCTAGGCGACCACCTCTTTGTTTCGGGTGAAGTAATCACTTCAAAGCGCGGCGAGCTTTCGATTCTTGCCGACGAGTGGTTGATGGCCGCCAAGACCATTCGCCCGTTGCCAAACATGCACAACGAACTCGGCGAAGAATATCGCGTTCGTCACCGCTACATCGACCTCATCGTGCGCGACCGCGCCCGCGAAGTGGTCAAGATTCGCTCAAAGGTGATGCAGTCGCTGCGTCGCACCTTTGATGCACAAGAGTTTCTCGAGGTTGAAACCCCGATGCTGCAGACCCTTCACGGTGGCGCCTCGGCCCGCCCATTCAAGACCCACTCAAATGCCTTCGACACCGAAATGTTCTTGCGCATTGCGCCAGAGCTTTTCTTGAAGCGTGCCGTAGTTGGCGGCATCGACCGCGTCTACGAGATCAACCGCAACTTTAGAAACGAAGGCGCCGACCGCACCCACTCGCCAGAGTTCGCAATGCTCGAGGCCTATGAGGCCTACGGCGACTACAACTCAATCGCCGACCTCACCCAGAAGCTAATTCAAAATGCCGCCATGGATGTCTTTGGCACCCACCAGGTGGTTCTTGAAGATGGCGAGATTAACGACCTCGGTGGCGAATGGCCACGCATCTCGATGTATGAGTCACTTTCGGCTGCCGCCGGCGTTGAAATCACCCCGCAGACACCAATCGAAGAACTAAAGAAGCTTGCCAAGTCGGTTGACATCGAAATTGAGCACCCACTGGCCGGCAGCCGGCAAATATGTCGAAGAGCTTTGGGAGCACTTCGTTAAGGGTGGCCTCACCAAGCCAACCTTCGTCATCGACTTCCCAGTCGACACCTCACCGCTCACCCGCGACCACCGCTCAAAATCCGGTGTGGTTGAGAAGTGGGATCTCTACATCCGTGGTTATGAACAAGCCACCGGCTACTCAGAGTTGGTTGACCCAGTTATTCAGCGTGCTCGATTTGTTGAGCAGGCCAGCCTGGCGGCCTCTGGAGACCCAGAAGCAATGAAGCTAGACGAAGACTTCTTGAAGGCCCTCGAGTTCGGTATGCCACCTTCTGGTGGCATGGGAATGGGCATCGACCGCCTACTCATGAGCCTCACCGGTCTGGGCATTCGCGAAACCATCATGTTCCCACTCGTGAAGTAAAGTCGAAGTATGGATCTACAAATTCTCTGGGATGCGCTGCTGTCACTTGTGCCACCACTTTGTGTTGGTCTGATTTTCTTCGTTGTGATGCGCGGAATCTTTAGGGCCGACGCCACCGAGCGCAAGGTCTACCAAGAGATTGAAGCAGAAATGCGTGCCGAGCAAGAGGCTAAAGCCCTCAGCGAACAGCGGGATAAAAAAAGCTAGTTCGTAGTTAACATTCCTATTAGACGGTCATAACCCGACCGGCGACAGGAGTAGAGATGTTCGAGAAATTCACCGACAAAGCTCGTCGAGTTGTTGTGCTTGCCCAAGAAGAGGCAAAGCTTCTGAACCACAACTACATCGGCACCGAGCACATTTTGCTGGGCCTAATTCACGAGGGCGAAGGCGTAGCCGCTAAGGCCCTTGAGTCGCTTGGCATCGACCTGACCGCAGTGCGCGAGCAGGTTCAAGAAATCATCGGTCAGGGCCAGCAGGCTCCATCCGGTCACATTCCATTCACCCCGCGCGCCAAAAAGGTGCTCGAGCTTTCGCTTCGCGAAGCCCTGCAGCTGGGTCACTCATACATCGGCACCGAGCACTTGCTCTTGGGTCTCATCCGTGAAGGCGAAGGCGTAGCCGCTCAGGTTCTCACCAAGCTAGGAGCCGACACCAACAAGGTTCGCCAGCAGGTCATTCAGTTGCTCTCTGGTTTTCAGGGCAAAGAAACCGTCAACGTTGGCGGCGACAACACCGAGAAGCAAAAGGGCTCACAGATTCTCGACCAGTTTGGTCGCAACCTGACTCAGGCTGCAGCCGACGGCAAACTAGACCCAGTTATTGGCCGCGAACGCGAAATTGAGCGCGTGATGCAGATTTTGTCTCGTCGCTCAAAGAACAACCCGATTCTCATCGGTGAGCCAGGCGTTGGCAAGACCGCTGTGGTTGAGGGCTTGGCTCAGGCCATCATCAACGGCAACGTGCCAGAAACCCTAAAGGGCAAGCAGCTTTACACGCTAGACATGGGTTCACTCATCGCCGGCTCTCGCTACCGCGGAGACTTCGAAGAGCGCCTAAAGAAGGTCACCAAAGAGATTCGCACCCGTGGCGACATCATCACCTTCATCGATGAAATTCACACCTTGGTTGGCGCTGGCGCTGCCGAGGGTGCCATCGATGCGGCCTCGATCTTGAAGCCGTTGCTAGCCCGTGGCGAGCTTCAGACCATCGGTGCAACCACCCTCGACGAATACCGCAAGCACTTCGAAAAAGATGCTGCGCTTGCTCGTCGTTTTCAGTCGGTCACCGTCAACGAGCCATCGTTGCCTCAGGCCATCAACATTCTTAAGGGTCTGCGCGACCGCTACGAGGTTCACCACAAGGTCTCAATCACCGATGGTGCTCTCGTGGCTGCTGCGCAGCTCTCAGACCGCTACATCACCGACCGCTTCTTGCCAGACAAGGCAATTGACCTCATCGATGAAGCGGGCGCACGTTTGCGCTTGTCGATCTTGTCTTCACCACCAGAGCTTCGCGAGATCGAAGAGCGCATTGTTTCTGCCAAGGTTGCCAAAGAGAAGGCCATCGAAGCCCAAGACTTTGAACTCGCCGCCACCAAGCGTGACGAAGAGAAGAAGCTCGGCATCGAGCGCGTCAAGCTAGAGAAGCAGTACCGCGCCGGAAACGTTGCTGCCCAGGGAATCGTCGACGAAGGTCTAATCGCCGAGGTTTTGGCTCAGGCAACCGGCATCCCAGTATTCAAGCTCACCGAAGAAGAGAGCGCCAAGCTCATCTTTATGGAAGACGAACTTCACAAGCGCGTCATCGGCCAGGAAGACGCCATTGCGGCGGTTTCGAAGTCGATTCGTCGTCAGCGTGCGGGCCTCAAAGACCCAAACCGCCCATCTGGTTCGTTCATCTTCGCCGGCCCTACCGGCGTGGGCAAGACCGAGTTGGCCAAGGCACTTGCCGAGTTCCTATTCGACGACGAAGGCGCGCTAATCTCGCTCGACATGTCGGAATACGGCGAGAAGCACACCGTTAGCCGTCTATTCGGAGCCCCTCCGGGCTTCGTCGGCTTCGAAGAGGGTGGCCAGGCTCACCCAGACATCTTCAACTCGCTCCTTCAGATTCTTGAAGAGGGTCGCTTGACCGATGGCCAGGGTCGCGTAGTCGACTTCAAGAACACCATCATCATCATGACCACCAACCTCGGAACCCGCGATATTTCACGCGGCACCATGGGCTTCTCACTCGAAGGCGACAACGCCAACGACTACGAGCGCATGAAGGGCAAGGTCAACGAAGAACTCAAGAAGAGCTTCAAGCCTGAGTTCCTAAACCGTGTAGACGAGACCATCGTGTTCCCTCAGCTAACCAAGCCAGAGTTGGTTCAGATTGTCGACCTATTCGTCAAGCGCCTTGCGGTTCGTCTAGAAGACCGCGATCTAACCATCAAGGTTTCTCAGGCAGCCAAAGACCGCCTAATCGAGATTGGGTTCGACCCAACCCTCGGTGCCCGCCCGCTTCGCCGAGCAGTTCAACGAGAAATCGAAGACAAGCTCAGCGAGCGAATCCTCCACGGCGAGCTTCCGAATGCATCCGACGTGACCGTTGACTTCAACGGCACCGAGTTTGTCTTCGAGAGCCACACCCGTGAGTTAGCCGTGATTGGTGCGCCTGCAGCTGTTCCGGCTGCTGTCGAGCCAGCTGCCGACGATGCTGGCCCAGATAACCAGGTCATCTACTAGAAGTCAGCGAAATTTAGCCCCCGACCATTTGGTCGGGGGCTTTTCGCTAACCTAGAGTCATGACTCACAGCCAAATTCGGGTTCGACCAGCGCGCACCAGCGACGTGCGCTCCATTCAGGCAATTCGCCAGCCTCTCGAGGGCTCGCGCGTGCTGCTTGGTCACGAGCTGGTTGGCCTCTATGAATCGGTGCCCGAGTTTTTGGTTGCCGTTGACGAGAACGATTTTGTGGTTGGCGCCGGCGCCCTGCATGTGATGTGGGAAGACCTCGCTGAGGTGCGCTCACTGGTAGTTGCCGAGCACATGCGTGGGCATGGCGTTGGCCGAGCAATTCTTGAGGCCTTGGTTGCCGAGGCCGCCTCCATCGGGGCGAAGCGTGTTTTTTGCCTCACTTTTGAGGTCGATTTCTTTGCCAAGAATGGCTTCGAGCAAATCTCTGATGTGCCGGTAGACCCAGAAACCTATGCCGAGATGGTGCGCTCTCAAGATGATGGCGTTGCCGAATTCTTGGATTTAGCTCGAGTGAAGCAAAACACTTTGGGCAACACGAGGATGCTTCGCACCCTCTAACCGCGCCTCAAGTTAACCTAGGTCTATGACCTCGCCAAGAAACACCAACCGCCAACCAAACCGTGCCAGTGCGGCCACATTTAGACGTCGCCGCATTATTGCGCTGGCTATCTTGGCCACGTTGATCATTATTATT
>JBEDKW010000175.1:0-2647 GCA_041171945.1 Actinomycetota bacterium | reverse complement strand
GACCGCGGCGAATGCTGAGATAACCCGCCTCGGCAAGCGAAGAGGTTGCATCGCGCACGGTGTCACGCGAAACGTTGAGCATTAGCGCCAATTCGCGCTCGGGTGGCAGCTGCTCGCCAGGGTGAATTAGACCGAGGCGGATGGTCTGCAAAATGCGCTCGACAGTTTCTTCGTAGGCGTTGCCGCCCCGAATTTTGGTCAGCAAAAGAGAGCTGCTGACTAAGTTGCCAGCAGCCTCCGCTGCATCATCTTGAAGAGTGTCGAGTGGGTCCATGGTTTTACTGTGGGGTTACGTAGGCGCCTGAGATGCCGCCGTCAACCAAGAAGGTTGCGCCGGTCATGAACGAGGAGTCATCGCTGGCCAAGAAAGCAACGGCTGCTGCCATCTCTTCTGGCTTGCCGAAGCGGCCAATTGGAATGTGAACCAGACGACGCTGAGCGCGCTCTTGGTCTTTAGCAAACAACTCTTGAAGCAACGGGGTGTTTACTGGGCCAGGGCACAGTGCGTTCACGCGGATACCCTGACGGGCAAACTGCACGCCTAGCTCGCGGCTCATTGCCAAAACGCCACCCTTTGATGCGGTGTATGAGATCTGGCTGGTGGCCGAACCCAAGACTGCAACGAAAGATGCGGTGTTGATGATTGAGCCCGACTGCTGCTTAACCATGTAGCGCAGCGCTGCACGGCAGCAAAGGTAAACGCTCTTGAGGTTTACGTCTTGCACCTTTTGCCAAGCTGGCAGTTCGGTGGTCTCAATTGAGTCGTCATCTGGTGGTGAGATGCCGGCGTTGTTGAAAGCAATGTCGATGCTGCCATAAAGCTTGAATGCGGTGTCGAACAGGTTGTTCACCTGGTCTTCGTCGGCTACGTTCACCTGAACAAAAGCACCGCCAACCAACTCGGCGGCAGCCTGACCAGTGGTCGGGTCCATGTCGCCAATAACAACTGTGGCGCCCTCAGCCGCAAAACGCTTGGCGGTGGCTAGGCCAATTCCGCTTGCGCCTCCGGTGATTACGGCAACCTTGCCGGCAAGGCGCTGGGTTAGGTCCATCTTTTCGATTGACATTTGGTTTCCTTTCGATTGTCAAAATTTGGTGCGGTAATGCTGTTGCGGCCCGGCCTAGTCGGCTGGGATGAAGACGTTCTTTTCTTCGGTGAAGTGCAGTGGTGCGTCGGGGCCCAGCTCGCGGCCGAGGCCCGATTGCTTGAACCCACCAAATGGGGTGTTGAAGCGCACCGATGAGTGCGAGTTGACCGACAGATTGCCGCTCTCAACGCCACGAGCCACACGAATTGCGCGGCCGACATCGCGGGTCCAGATTGAACCCGACAAACCAAACTCGGTGTCGTTAGCAATCTGAAGCGCTTCGGCTTCATCTTCAAAGGTGTGCACGGTAACTACCGGGCCAAAGATTTCATCGGTCATGCAGCGGTCTTTGAGGCCGTTGGCAATAACCACGGTCGGAGCAACCCAGTAGCCCGGGCCGGTTGGGGCCTGGCCGCGGAACGCCACGTTTGCGCCATCGAAGTAGCCATTCACCGAGTCATAGTGAGCCTTCGAAATCAGTGGCCCCATCTCGGTTGATTCCAGGGTTGGGTCGCCCACTGCAAATGCCTTCACCGCTGGCTCGAGGTGCTCCATGAACTTGTCGAACACGCTGCGCTGCACCAAGATTCGGCTGCGTGCACAGCAGTCTTGGCCGGCATTTTCAAACACGGATGAAGGTGCGCTGGCCGCAGCCTTCTCTACATCGGCGTCAGCAAAAATGATGTTGGCGCTCTTGCCACCGAGCTCGAGGGTGACGCGCTTGATTTGGTCGGCTGCGCCGCGCATGATCTGCTTGCCCACCTCGGTTGAACCGGTGAACACCACCTTGCGCACATCGGGGTTGGTGATGAAGCGGTTGCCCACCACGCTGCCTCGACCTGGCAAAACCTGAAACAGGCCTTCTGGCAGGCCGGCTTGAAGAGCCAACTCCCCTAGACGAATCGAGGTTAGAGGAGTCCATTCGGCCGGCTTCAAAACCACGGTGTCTCCGGCTGCCAAGGCAGGCCCGATTTTCCAGGTGGCCAACATCAGCGGTGCGTTCCAAGGGGTAATCAGTGCGGCAACACCAGATGGATCCCATGAGACGTTGTTGGTGTGACCGCGAGTTTCAAACACCTCGTGATGCAGTTCGTTGATTGCCCAGTCGGCAAAGAAGCGCAGGTTTAGTGCAACGCGAGGCATCACGCCACGGCGGTGAGAGCGCAACAGCGAGCCGTTATCCATGGTTTCGATGTTCGAGAGAACTTCGTTGTTCTCATCTACTAAATCGGCCAGGCGGTTGAGAATTTCGCCGCGCTTTACTGGGCCCATTGCGGCCCAAGCCGGAAAGGCTGCCTTAGCGGCGGCCACTGCGAGGTTCACATCTTCTGCGTCGCCGCGAGCAATCTCGCCCAAAAAGCTGCCGTCAATCGGTGAAGTGTTTGTGTAGGTTGCCGCTGCTGCAACACGTTGGCCATTGATGAAGTGACGAGTGTCGATAACGGCACCGGCTAATTCAAGAGTGTTCATGGTGTTGCTCCTTCTAAAATAAACATTCGATATCATTCGGATGCTAATGACCTAGATTACGGCATACTTTATTACGGAACAGCCTAGAT
>JBEDKW010000174.1:0-2657 GCA_041171945.1 Actinomycetota bacterium | reverse complement strand
ATTGTGGCCATGGTTGCGCTGCCCGTGCTTTGGTTCTTTGCTGCCTAAAGATTTACCTAAACGAAATCATTCGGTCTCGAATAAGTTTTAGGCTTGTTGCATGAGCCCAAAAATTCTCGTCATTCAGCACAACCTCGACGATCACCTAAACGAGTTGGCGTTGCCCCTCATCGAAGCCGGTCTGCAAATTGACAGCTGGGATGTAGAGAACGCCCCAGCCCCAACCGACATCTCGGGTTATGACGGCATCGTTTCTTTGGGTGCCCTGGCCGGTGTGCTCGAAGAATCAGAGCACCCTTGGATGTCAGTTGAGCGCAAGATGTTTGAGCAGGCTCTCGAGCTCGAGATTCCGTTGTTGGGCATTTGCTTTGGTTCACAGTTGCTGGCCTCAGCTGCCGGTGCAGAGGTTTATAATGTGGCCACCCCAGAGGTGGGCTGGACCAAGGTCGACATGGTTTCGCCTGCTGCCTCGGGCTCAGATTCGGCCGACCCAATCATGGCCGCCCTAGGCGACAACCCAGATGTCTTTCACTTTCACTACGACAGCTTCACCATTCCTGAGAATTTTGAGCTCTACGGCGTAACCGGTGACATTCCGCAGGCCTTCAAAGTTGGCAAGCGGGCTTGGGGTGTGCAGTTTCACATCGAAGTAGGCCTAGCCGCAATGCACTCTTGGTTTGCCACCTATGCGCGCGCCTTCGAAAAGCAGGGCGTCAGCGTCGAATCTCAAAAGGTGGCCACCGCCGCCAACTACAAGGCCTACCTCGAGCGTTCACACGCTGTTGGAAAGGCTTTCGCGGCTGAGGTAGCCAGCTTCGCTGCAAAAAAGTAGCCTGGGCTGCAAATAGCCGGCGCCACAAAAATCTGTTTACCTGCCGTTAAGGCAAGATTCCAAATCTGTTCACTTAGTGAAAGGTTTGCTCAAGGCAGCCGTTTCTCTTTATTTGAAACTGCTCAGGTGAAAGACTTGTCTCATGACTATTACCCCTAAGGCCGCAGCCCCTCGCGCTGCCGCAAAAAAACCAGTTGTTCGCAAGACCGCAACCGTTGCCGCACCTCGCGCAGCTGCTGCCACCCGCGCTGCTAGCGCCGCTGCCACCCGTGTGGTTCGCGCAACCCCAAGCTCAGCAAAGTTTGCTGTTCCAGCAAAGGCTGCCAAGCCAGCTGCGCCAGCACGCTACAAAGTAATCACCGACATCGATGACGCACTGTTCTGTGCCCGCGTTTCTGAGGCACTAGACAACGGCTACATCCTTTATGGCAACCCAGCCGCAACCTTCAACGGCAAGAGCGTTATCTTGGCTCAGGCTGTAGTTCTAAAGAAGCTTCCTCCGGTTAAGAAGGTCGTTATCAAGAAGGCTGCAAAGGCTAAAAAGAAGTAGTTTCGGTTTTCAAATAGTTTCAAAGCTGTATGTTTTTGGTTCAAGTGTTGTCACTCTCCAGTGGCACACTTGAACCATGAAGCAGCCCGCCCGCAAAGCCTTGGTCGTCGAAGACGAACCGCTTATTCTGGGCTTCATAGTTTCGCTCCTTGAGAGCAATGGCCTCGATGTTAGGTCAGCGGCAAACGCGGCCGAGGCCCGCCGCATCTCCGACATCTTTCACCCCGATGTTGCCATCCTCGACATCGAGCTGGGCGTTGGCCCAAGCGGCTTCGATCTCGCCCTGGTGCTTCGCAAGATCCTGCCAAACATCGCGCTGGTTTTTCTAACCCATATTCCCGAGCCAAGAGTCGTTGGCATCGACAGTCGCGATCTGCCCACTAACGCCGCCTACTTGGTAAAAGACCGAATGACCGACCCGGCACTTTTGATGAAGGCCATCGATGCGGCAATTCGCAAAACGGTTCGCCGAAACTTTAGAGACGATAAAAACTTGTCGCACTCGCTGAGCGCGGTGAGCAAAAACCAGATGGATGTTTTACGGTCTGTGGCTCTGGGGCTCAGCAACGCGCAAATCGCCGCCGAGCGCGGCACTACCATCCGTGCGGTTGAAAACCTGGTGAACCGGGCCTTTCAGGCTGCTGGCATAAACCTTGACGCAGCCGAAAACCCAAGGGTCGCCGCTGCCCGCGCATTTATTAAGGTGGCTGGTTTGCCTCACGGCAAGTAGTGTATTTGCAGTAATAAATAATTAGGGCTTCCGGGGGGATGGCTTGAAAAAAATACATTGGCAGCGAATGGGTTCGCCCGATGCCTTCACTTGGGACGTTTTTGCGCTCTCAACCTTATCTTTCGGCGCCATGCGTCTGATGCTCAACTATTTTCGCGACCCAGATTTTTCTCCCGCTTGGGTGGCCATTTGGTTATTCGAACAACTTGCAGTGCTGCTGGCGTTTTTTGCAATCAAGTTCTTGGTGCTCGATCGGGTGCCGGTTGGCCCAAACCGCACCTGGCTCAACCTCTCAGTGGTGGCTGTGCTGGGCACTTTTCGCGAAATATTTTCTTATTGGATGCAGACCTCATGGGGTTTGCCTACCGCCGTTGATTTGGGTTTTGGCATCTTTTTGAGCAGCGCCTTCAGCCTCGTGCATTTTGGAGCCGGCACAAATTTTGAGCAATCGCTCAGAATTTATCGGGCAACTCGAGCCCAGTTGCTGGAAACCCAAAACAGGCTTTTAGGGCTTCGAGAGAGTTCCGAGGTTATCGTGCTCGAAG
>JBEDKW010000173.1:0-2667 GCA_041171945.1 Actinomycetota bacterium | reverse complement strand
CGCGTTGACAGCTATCACTACGAGCGTGGCCTCATGGATTACGTGGAGTACCTCAACGCATCCAAGAAGTCAGAAATCGTAAACGAAGAGATCATCTCTTTCGAATACGAAACCAAAGAGAAGAACATGTCACTCGAAGTGGCCATGCAGTGGACAAATGCTTATAACGAGAGCGTTCACACCTATGCAAATACCATCAACACTCACGAGGGTGGCACCCACGAAGAGGGCTTCCGAGCTGCTCTAACCACTTTGCTCAACAAATATGCTCGCGAAAAGAGCCTTCTAAAAGAGAAGGATGAAAACCTCACCGGCGATGACTGCCGCGAAGGACTAACCTGCGTTATCTCAGTGAAGCTAGCTGAGCCACAGTTTGAAGGCCAGACCAAAACCAAGTTGGGTAACACCGAGGTCAAGGCTTTCGTTCAGAAGATCGTCAATGAGCAACTCGGCGACTGGCTTGGCCGCAACCCTAACGTTGCCAAAGACATTATTCGCAAGGCCATCCAGGCAGCTTCTGCAAGACAAGCCGCTCGAAAAGCCCGCGAAGCCACTCGTCGCAAGGGTCTTCTAGAGTCTGGCGGCATGCCCGGCAAACTTCGCGACTGCTCAAGCCGCGACCCAGTCGTTTCAGAAATCTACATCGTTGAGGGTGACTCGGCCGGTGGTTCGGCCGTTCGTGGTCGCAACCCAGCAACCCAGGCCATCTTGCCGCTCCGCGGCAAGATTCTGAACGTAGAAAAGGCCCGCCTAGACCGAGCTCTAGGCAACGCCGAAGTTCAGGCACTCATCACAGCCTTCGGAACCGGCATCGGTGAAGAGTTCGATGTGACCAAGATTCGCTATCACAAGTGTGTTTTGATGGCCGACGCCGATGTTGACGGTCTTCACATTCGCACCCTGATCCTCACCCTGTTGTTCCGCTACATGCGCCCGCTTATCGAGCACGGCTATGTCTACCTAGCGCAGCCGCCACTGTTCAAGATCAAGTGGTCAAACTCTGAACACCAATACGTCTACTCAGACGCCGAACGCGACAAGGCACTTGCCGATGGCGCTGCTTCGGGCCGAAGAATCCCTAAAGAAAACGCCATTCAGCGCTATAAGGGTCTTGGAGAAATGGACTACGACGAACTCTGGAGCACCACAATGGACCCAGATCGCCGCACTCTTCTTCAGGTCACCCTTGATGACGCAGCCCGAGCCGACGAAATCTTCTCAACCCTCATGGGCGAAGATGTCGAAGCCCGCCGCTCATTCATTCAGCAAAACGCGAAGGATGTCCGCTTCCTAGACATCTAGGCCGCCGACTATCCCAGAGACTTAGAGAAGAGACAAAATGGCAGACGAGACAACCACCACGGGTGGAATCATCGACAACATCGAGCAGGTCGACCTTCAGGTTGAAATGCAGCGCAGCTACCTCGACTATGCAATGAGCGTTATTGTTGGCCGCGCACTTCCAGACGTTCGCGATGGCCTAAAGCCGGTTCACCGCCGCGTTATCTATGCGATGTTCGATGGTGGCTACCGCCCAGACAAGCAGTTCTCAAAGTGTTCACGTGTAGTGGGCGACGTAATGGGTCCGTACCACCCTCACGGCGACACCGCGATTTATGACACCATGGTTCGCCTCACCCAAGACTGGAACCTGCGTTACCCGCTAATTTCGGGCCAGGGCAACTTTGGTTCACCGGGCAACGACCCAGCTGCTGCCCCGCGTTACACCGAGTGCCGCATGGCTCCACTGGCTCTCGAGATGGTTCGCGACATCGATGAAGAGACCGTTGATTTTCAACCTAACTACGATGGCCGCACCCAAGAGCCAACCGTTCTTCCTAGCCGCATCCCAAACCTTCTAGTTAATGGCTCGATCGGCATCGCGGTGGGCATGGCCACCAACATTCCACCTCATAACCTTCGCGAAGTTGCCGCTGGCGCCCAGTGGTATTTGCAGAACCACGAAGCCACGCAAGAAGAACTACTCGAAGCCCTCATTGAGCGCATCAAGGGCCCAGACTTCCCTACCGGCGCCCAGATTCTTGGCCGCAAGGGCATCGAAGAGGCTTACCGCACTGGTCGCGGTTCAATCACAATGCGAGCAATCGTTAATGTTGAAGAACTTCAGGGCCGCACCTGCCTAGTTGTCACCGAGTTGCCTTACCAGGTGAACCCAGACAACCTAGCCGAGAAGATTGCCGGCCTCATTAAAGAAGGTCGCCTAACCGGAATCGCCGACATCCGCGACGAAACTTCTGGTCGCACCGGTCAGCGCTTGGTTATCGTTCTCAAAAAAGACGCTGTCGCTCGCGTGGTTTTGAACAACCTCTACAAGCTCACCCCGCTGCAAGAAAACTTCAGCGCCAACATGTTGGCCTTGGTTGACGGCGTGCCTCGCACCCTCAGCGTTGACCGCTTTATTAGTCACTGGGTCGACCACCAGGTTGAGGTCATTGTTCGCCGCACGCAGTTCCGTTTGCGCAAGGCCGAAGAACGAGCTCACATTTTGCGCGGCTACCTTGCTGCTCTCGATGCCCTAGACGCAGTTATCGCTCTTATCCGCAAGAGCGCAACCGTTGATGAAGCCCGCGATGGTCTGATTGTGCTCCTCAAGATCGACGAACTACAAGCTCGAGCAATCTTGAACATGCAGTTGCGTCAGCTTGC
>JBEDKW010000172.1:0-2669 GCA_041171945.1 Actinomycetota bacterium | reverse complement strand
ATCCCACTCACCATCAAGATGCGCAAAGGCATCGACGCCGACCACTTGACCTACCTCGACGCCGGAAAAGCGGCTCGAGATGCGGGAGTAACCGCTGTTGCCCTCCACGGTCGAACCGCCGCCGATTACTATTCCGGTGAAGCGGACTGGAACTCGATTGCGAAACTTCGAGAGGCACTGCCTGACATGCAGGTTCTTGGCAATGGCGACATTTGGTCCGCTGGTGACGCAATTCGAATGATGCGCGAAACTGGTGTTGATGGCGTAGTCGTTGGCCGAGGCTGCCTAGGTCGCCCGTGGCTCTTCGGAGACCTTCAAGCTGCCTTCGACGAATACGCAATCAACCCAAATTCCAACGCAGCTATTGAGCCGATTCAGCCGAACCTTGGTGAGGTGGCCGATGCATTCAAGCGCCACGGTGAACTTTTGGTTGAGATTTTCGAGAGTGAAGAGCACGCTTGCCGTGACATCAGAAAGCACGTTGCCTGGTACTTCAAGGGCTATCCAGTTGGTGGCGAGTTTAGAGCCAACCTTGCGCGGGTTGAGTCTTTGGCCCACATGGATGAAATTCTCGGCACCCTCGACCGCGACGCTCCCTATCCCGGCGAAGAAGCCGAAGGTCCTAGAGGACGTCTCGGTGGAATGAAGACCTGTGCTCTGCCAGATCAGTGGTTGAAGTCTCGCGAACTAGTCGGCGATCAGCGCCTGATCCTGCAAGAAGCTGAACTTTCGGTCTCCGGAGGATAGATGGATAACCGCAACGCACTCGAAGTTGGCTACAGCGACTTCGATCGAGAGCGTTTTCTTCCTGAGAATCGTTCCCCAGGAACCCGTCGAGGTGAGTTTGCCCGTGACCGAGCGAGAGTAGTTCACTCTTCGGCACTTCGACGATTGGGTGCCAAAACACAGGTTCTTTCGCCATCGGGCGGAGACTTTGCACGCACCCGTCTAACCCATTCCCTTGAGGTTGCCCAGATTGGTCGCGAGATGGCGATTGACCTTGGGCTCAACGCCGACATGGTCGACATGGCTTGCTTGGCCCACGATCTTGGTCACCCACCCTTCGGTCACAATGGCGAACGAGCAGTAAACGAATGGGCAGCGAACATCGGGGGCTTCGAGGGTAATGCCCAAACCCTCAGACTGATAACTCGCATTGAACCCAAAGTGTTTGCCGCCGACGGCACCACTTTCGGCCTCAATCTAACGCGCGCCAGCCTCGACGCAACCTGCAAATATCCTTGGTCTCTGCAAGATGCTTCGACCGACTTGGGCGCCGACCAATCATTGAAGTTTGGTGTCTACCAGGATGACCTTCCGGTGTTCGAATGGATTCGCCGCGGAGCTCCGCATCGCGTTAAGTCGGTCGAGGCACAGGTTATGGATTTCGCAGACGACGTTGCTTACTCTGTGCACGATTTTGAAGATGCAGTGGTGTCTGGTTTTGTTGACCTGAGAGTCGTCGCTGACTCTGCCAGTGAGCGAGAGTTGCTTCGCAAAATAAGCTCTTGGAACGGCGGCGTCTTCTCGGAAGATCAGCTGGCTGAGGGCTTGCGTGACCTTCGGAATAGCCCATACTGGCTCACTAGTTTTGCCTCTTCTGCTTTCGATCTAGGAACTCTGAAGAACCTCAGCAGTGATTTGATTGGTCGTTTTGTAGGCCGCACAATTCAGGCAATTATTGATACCTCACCAGCCGAATCGATGGCTCGCTTTGGCTCTGAGATCTCGGTGCCCGAGTCGGTAAAGATTGAAATCGCAGTGCTCAAAGGAATCGTCTCGGCGTTCTTGATGTCCCACGAATCTAGACGCCCGTTTTATGAATGGCAACGTGCACTCCTTACCGAATTGGCTGACGCGCTCTTGGCGGCTAACGGCGAACATCTCGACGCCTATTGCCGCTCAGCCTGGGCTCAAGCGAGATCCGAGGAACAACAGCGCCGAGTAATCGTGGATCAGGTTGCCTCACTCACTGACCAAAGCGCCCTAACCCTTCACAACCAATTGGTCACCGGCGCTTAGGCGACCGAGCAGCAATAGGATTATCGACATGGCAGGCAAAATCAGAGCGAGAGACATCGATGAGGTTAAACAGCGGGTTAACATCGCTGACGTCATCAGCGAATATGTCGCTCTAAAACCAGCCAGCGTCGGCTCTCTGAAGGGCCTGTGTCCTTTCCACGATGAAAAGTCGCCTTCGTTCAATGTGAGGCCAAGCCAAGGTTTTTATCACTGCTTTGGCTGTGGTGAGGGCGGCGACGTTTATAAGTTTGTGCAGCAAATGGATTCCCTAAGTTTCTATGAAGCAGTTGAAAAAATTGCTGCCAGAGTTGGGTTCGAACTCTCGTACGAAGAGGGTGGAGCAAGCCCTGATCAAGGGCAACGTGCTCGAATTCTTGAGGCTAACAATGCTGCTTCGGTCTTTTATCAAGAGCAGCTAATGACCGATGCCGCGATTCCGGGCAGAGATTTCTTGAAGGGTCGCGGCTTCGATAAAGATGCTGCCCAACACTTCGGGGTTGGCTTCGCTCCAAAGGGTTGGAACAACCTTTTCGATCACCTTTCAAAACTTGGCTTCACTGTCGATGAATTGGTGACGGCCGGTTTAGTTTCGAGAAGCGACAAAGGGGAAAAGGGCGCCTACGACAAGTTTCGGGGCCGTTTAATTT
>JBEDKW010000171.1:0-2692 GCA_041171945.1 Actinomycetota bacterium | reverse complement strand
AACTCACGGTCTTGCAGCTCAATGCCGTTCATCGAAACATCAACCTTTGACACATCGATTTGCTCATCTATGCCGGTGAACAGGTCGTCATAGCGGGCCAAGTAGGTGCCGTTGTCGCAGATGTACCTAAAGAAAGTGCCCAGCGGGCCTTCGTTGTTGAACGAAAGTGAGAAGGTGCAGATTTTGCCAGATTCGCTCTTCAGCTGAATCGACATGTCCATGGCGATGCCAAGCTCAGGGTGCTTTGGCCCCTGAATTGCGTTGGCCTGAACGATTCTTTCACCGGTCTGGTACTGAAAGAGGTCGACTGTGTGGGCTGCGTGGTGCCAAAGCAGGTGGTCTGTCCATGAACGCGGCTGACCCAGTGCGTTGGTGTTGGTGCGTCTAAAGAAGTAGGTCTGAACATCCATTTGCTGAATTGATAGTTCGCCAGCTTGAATTTTGTTGTGCAGGTATTGGTGAGATGGGTTGAAGCGGCGAGTGTGGCCAGCCATGGCTACTAAGCCAGTCTTCTTCTGCAATGCAACAATCTGCTTCACGCCGGCTAAGTTATCGGCCATTGGCACTTCAACCTGAACGTGCTTGCCGGCTTCGAGCGCCTGCAGGGTTTGGCTCAGGTGCATCTGGGTTGGGGTGGCCAAAATCACGCCATCTAGGTCTGGCTGACTAAGCAGTTCGGCATAATCGGTGAAAGCAGCTTTGGCGCCATATTTGGCAGCCACTTCTAGGGCAACTTCCATCTTGCTGTGGCCAACATAGGCAATGTTCACGTCTTCGATGAGGGCCAGGGCGTCAAGGTGCTTGATGCCAAAGGCGCCAAGGCCAACTACTGCGATATTTACGGTCATTAGAGTTCTTTCGGGGTAAGGATGAGGTGGCCAACTGCGGTGTTTGAGGCGGGCACGTGGTAAAAACGGTAGACCTCATTGACGTCGTCGCCGAGAGCACCTCTCATGATTAGCCACATGATGAGCTCAACTCCCTCGGAGCCCGCTTCAATCATGTATTCCAGGTGTGGCTTGTACTGCAAGGTTTCTGGGTCATTTACTAGGTCGTCCATGAACTTTTTATCCCAGGGTTCATTGATTAGGCCGGCACGCGCGCCCTGAATCTGATGGCTCATGCCTCCGGTGCCCCAAACCTGAACGTTTAGATCCTCATCGAAGTCTTGAACAGCCTTGCGAATGGCCTTGCCGATGGCTAGGCAGCGCTCGCCAGAAGGCTGCGGGTTCATCACAACGTTGACCGGCAAAGGAATTACCTTGGTTGGCCACTTGTCGGGGGTGCCAAACATTAGCGACATTGGCACGGTCAGGCCGTGGTCCACATCGAGCACATTGAGCACTGTCATGTCGAAGTTATCGGTGATGAGTGAGGCCGCCAAGTGGGTGGCTAGCTCGGGTGCGCCTTCAACCTCGGGGATCGGGCGCGCGCCATAGCCTTCATCGCAGATGGCAAATTTATCGGAAATCGCCATGGCGAAGGTAGGAATGATTTCCATGCCGAAGAAAGAAGCGTGGTCGTTGTAGACGATGATGGCCACGTCGGGGGTGTTTTCTTTCATCCACTGCTTAGAAAACTCGTAGCCCTTGAACATTGGCTTCCAGTAGTCTTCGCCGGTGCGCTCCATGTCGATTGCCGCGCCCACAGCCGGGATGTGGCTGGTGCTAATTCCTGCGGTAATGCGTGCCATTATGCTTCGCCTCGCTCTTTCTTTGAACGCCAGCCTTCGATGTTGCGGCCGCCATTTATCATCATTTGCTTGTATTCCTCTTCATTCATGTCTGTCATCGTGCTCACAGCTTGAACGTAGGAAAGGCCGTCGGAGGCAAAAATCTTGGACAAGAAATAGACATTGCCGCCTAGATCAAGCATCTTTTGAAAATCGCGGTCCAGCACCGATTGCTTTTGAGCCTCGGTCATTTTCCACTCGTCGAGATACTCGCGCTCGCCTGCCAAAAATCGCTTGCGGTTCTCGGCGGAACGCAAACTCATGCAGAACTGGTTCAACCAGAACCCCTCGCGGGCTTTTCCCAACGTAAAAATCGTGGTTCCGGGGATGTCGTCGAATTGTTCGAAATTAGGCTTCATTCTCAACTCCAGTAAAGGTTATTTGGATTGGTTACTAACAACTTCGTTTGTAATTCGGTGGTCACTGCAATTGACGGCACATAATCAACCAGAATGCCATCATCTGGCATTTCGTTCTTCATATTCGGGTGCGGCCAATCGGTGCCCCAAAGCACGCGGTCTGAGAACTGTTCGACTACGAGCTTGGCAAAAGGAACAACATCGGCATAAAGCGGCGAGCCAGAAACCGAAATGCGATCCGGGCAGCTGACTTTGGCCCACACGTCGTAATCGCGCATGAACTTGAGAAACAGCGCAAAATCAGGGTGATCTAGAGGCTTGGTCACATCGGGGCGCCCCATGTGGTCAACCACAACTGGAACTCCCAGCGAAGTAAAGAAATCCCAGCGCTCGATTAGGTCGGCTGGCTCGAAATAAAGCACCACGTGCCAACCGAATGGCTTGATCTTTTCGATGATCTGGCGATAGTAATCATCTGGCTTCGGGTTGACCAGACGCTTCACGTAGTTAAAGCGAACCCCGCGAACACCGAGGGCGTGCATGCTCTCTAATTCGGCAAAAGTCACATCTGACTCAAGGGTCACAACACCTCGGGAGGTGT
>JBEDKW010000170.1:0-4533 GCA_041171945.1 Actinomycetota bacterium | reverse complement strand
AACCAACGGGGCATCGCCTACGTGCCCTACTCACCGTTGGGCGGCACCTTTCCGCCAACCGCGCTCAAGCCGATCGACCCAAAACTGGTCGAGCTTGCGGACCAAGCGGGCGTTAGCGTTCCGGTGCTGGTTCTCAACTGGCACCTCAGCCTGTCACCAAACATCATCCCGCTGGTTGGCTCACGCCGCCCCGAATCAATCACCGATTCGGCAAGGGTGATGACGGCCAACATCCCTGCAGAAATAACTGCGGCAGTTGCTCAACTTCTGACAAACTGACTTATCGGCGCAAGCCACAAATTTAGGACCCCCATTGCCAAACGAAAAAAGAGCGACCATCAGAGATGTTGCCGCAGAAGCTGGCGTATCCAAGTCTTTGGTGTCTCTGGTGTTCTCGCGAGCTGAAGGTGTCAGCGAAGACAAGCGCACGCGCGTTATGGATGCCGCGAAGAAACTCGGCTTCACCCCAAATGTCTGGGCTCGCTCACTAGCAACCGGCTCGGGCACCTTTGTGGGCATCTTGGTGGTCGACCTACATAACCCACTCTTTACCGAAATTGCCGACCTAGCCAGACGGGCCCTTCTAGAGCGTGGGCAGAGCAGTTTTATGGCCGCGGCAATCATCAGTGAGCGCAACGGCAAAAAGGCACTTGAGCCTTCAACCGTAAACGGGCTGCTCGATCTTCGCCCGCAGGGAATCTTGGTTGTCGGAAGCCTGCCTAGCCTGAGCGCGCTGAAATCGGTGCCCGACTCGGTGCCGATTGTGTTTGCCACCAGCGTGGTGCCCGACTTATCAAACGCAATCACAGTTCGAAGCGACGAAGCCGAGGGTATGCGCCTAATTGCCCAGCACCTGACCTCTCTTGGTCACCAGCGAATTGCCTACATCGGGCCAAATGACGACGCAATCGCCAAGGCTCGCTTGGGTGCCTTTAAAGTTGCGATGAGGTCTGCTGGTTGCGAGAGCACGATGATATTTCAAGAATGTGAACGCACCGAAATAGGCGGGCACAGCGCCACCAAACTTCTTATGGCGGGCGAGACCAAGCCCACTGCGATTGTTTCTTTCAACGACATAGTTGCCATTGGCGCACAAGAAGCTCTCGATCAGTTCGTTGAGGCCGGCGGAAAGAAAATTGCTTTAACCGGTTACGACAACACCTACATCGCAGCGCTTTCGAAAATCTCACTCACATCAATCGAACAAGAAAAAGATGCAATTGCCACCCAGGTTGCAGAGTTGCTGACCAATCGCGCGCTGAGCGAGAGATCTCGAGGCAAAGAGTTTTTGCTACTACCTCGCCTAGTTGTTCGTCAGTCGACTGCCGGAGTTGTGGCAAGCGACTAGTCCGAGGCTTTAGCTTCCACCATCCAACCGCACCAAAAAGCAACTTGACTTGCTGGACTGCGTTTGTAAACTTGGACCGTTCCACTTTCTCAAACACAGGGGTGGCCGGAAAGCAGAAATGTCAAAAGTCAAAATAGCGGGAGCGCCAATTTCTTGGGGCGTTTGCGAGGTTCCGGGTTGGGGTTTGCAGATGCAACCGGCTCGAGTTTTGAAAGAAATGGCCGAGCTCGGCTTGGGCGCGACTGAATTTGGCCCCGAGGGATTTCTTCCGGCAGACCCGGCCGCTAAGGCGGCTGTTCTGAAAGAACACGGCATGGTTGCCGTTGGAGGATTCTTTCCTGCCGTTCTGCACAAGGACGACCACGACCCACTTCCATCCGTGCTTAAAGAACTTGAAAGCTATGCGGCCGCAGGCGCAGACGTATTGGTGCTCGCTGCCGACACCGGCCTCAGTGGCTATGACGAGAAACGCCCAGACCTGACCGCACCAACTGAACGCGGCGTGACCGCGGTCTTGCACCCACACGTGGGCACCATGGTTGAAACCGAAGCTGATGTGCTGCAGGTTCTGAACGGCTCAACTATCGCGTTCTGCCTCGACACCGGCCACATGATTATTGGCGGCACGGACCCAGTGGCGTTTTCGGCCCAGCACGCCGACCGAGTTGCGCACTCGCACCTGAAAGACGTGAACTTGAGCATCGCCAACCGCGTTCAGAGTGGCGAAATCACTTATTACCAGGGTGTTCTCGAAGGCATGTATGTGCCTCTCGGCACTGGCGATGTTGATGTTCGGGCAATCGTTAGCAACCTAGTTTCGGCTGGCTACGATGGCTGGTTCGCTCTTGAGCAAGACAACGTTGTTTCTGAAGAGCCAGGCGCTGGCGAGGGCCCAATTGCCGACGCAAAGGCGAGCGTTGAGTTTATTCACTCGGTGGTTGAAGCCCGCGTTTAATCCAGGTTCACCGCGATGGTCTTGCCGGTGCGAGCCGACTCAGTTGCAGCATCGGCCAGAATCAAAGCCGCGCGACCATCATCGAAGGTTGGATTCAGAGTCTCGCCTGAAGAGATTGACTGGATGAAAAGCTCCAACTCGCTGCGGTAAGAGAAGGCATAGCGCTCAAGGAAGAAATCTAGGTATGGCTTTCGGGCCTCAACGGAATCCGTGCTGTATTTCTTCACCGTGGTCGGGGCAACATTGGTGGCCAAGAGCGCACCCTTATCGCCAAAAGCCTCGAGGCGCTGGTCGTAGCCATAGGCCGCGTGACGCGAATTGGTGATCGAAATTAGCTCGTTATTGGCACCGCGCAGGGTGACCACAGCACTGTCGTAATCGCCGAGGTCTTTGATGTCTTGGCTAAACGAGTTGGCGCCGGCGGCGTAAACCGAAACGATGTTTGGCACGAAGAAGCGCGCCATGTCGAGGTCGTGAATGGTCATATCGCGAAAGATGCCACCAGATACGGCTAGGTAGTCTTTGCCGGCCGGTGCTGGGTCGCGGCTGATGATGGTGAGTTGCTCTAGATTGCCAATTTCGCCAGCCAAAACGCGCTCGTGAATCTCGGCAAACTGCTGGTCAAAGCGGCGGTTAAAACCAAGGGCAATGATGATGTTCGAGGCATTTGCCTTGTCGCGCAGGCTTTCAACGTTGGCAATATCTAGGTCAATCGGCTTCTCGCACAGCACGTGCACGCCGGCATCGATAGCCGCGCTGATGAGGTCAACGTGAGTTGAGGTTGGCGAGGCTATGATGACAGCGTCTACTTCGCCGGAGGCAAAAATCTCGGCTGCATCGTTAGTTGCCTTGCCACCATATTGAGCAGCGGTCTTTTGTGCACCGTCAATAAAAACATCGGCAACCCAGGTGAGTTCGGCGTTCGAAGACTCGGCAATAGTGGCCGCATGAACCTGACCGATTCTGCCGGTGCCAATTAGGCCGATGCGAGTTTTGCCGTTGCTCATGATGAGTCTCCTGTGTTGTGCCGAGTTCAGATTGCGGTGTTCACTGATGTCTAATTCTTGGACCGTTCCAAACATAATGCATCAATCGCCAGTTCGCACCATAATTTCAACCGCCCGAAAGCAGTTTTGCCGTGGTGCCGTTTTCTAATCTGATTTACGCTTGAGGTCTTATGACAAATCGAGATTCGGCGAGCATGAACGGTGGGCCCGACGGCGCACCCGACGAAGCTATCGAAACCTGGGGCGGCGATGTCTCGCAAAAGGTGCGCATTCGCAAGGGTCAGCCCGAGGTCAAACACATCCCGTTTTATAAGTTTCCTTACTACCCGGATGTTCTAGATCTGCGAAAGTGCGGCTACGAGCTCGATTCGTTTGCCGAACTCTTTGACCTGCTCGACGATGCACACGTGCGGCACGCATCCGTGGCCCACATTTTGCTTCACCAACCATCAGATGAATATGGCCGCATGGGCGATGGTGCCGGCGGCAACCAGATTTGGAACCCTCGGCGTGCTCGCGAACTCGAGTTTCAGGTGCGCGCAGCACTGCACCGATTTGGCCTCAGCGACATTCCGACCCTGCTTCGCCGAACCCTTGGCAAGGCCTACCCGGGTGACTCGGTGAGCCACCTCGGAGTTGACCTGCTCAATGTGTTCTTCTGGGCAGCGCTAGCCAAAGTGGCTCGCGATTTTGCTTGGCGCGATGCCCGCCTGGAGTTCATGGCGGTCTATCTTGAATACCCCGTCAAGCGGGCCTTCTTAGTTGCCTAGCGCGAAAGCGTAATCTCCACTTTTCGGGCTGACGCCTCCATGCCGAAGTCCGCTGCACTGGCTGTCACTCGAACCTTGAGGCTCGGATTGGCGGCCTTCAGCTTGGCACAAACCGCTTTGGCGCGGCCTACAGCTAGAGTTCGGTCGGCAGCAGTCCTGATGCCACCGCCAACATAGCCAACGCAAGTGACCGACTTGAAGGCGGAAGCCTCCATCGAAATGCGCTTGAGTGCAATCAGGTGGCTTGAAGTTAACTTGGGTGAGTCACCCACGAAGGCGCTGACTTTGCGAAGCACTGGACGAATGACGGCAGCAGCAGCTGCCTTCACATAGGTCACGCCATCTTGAACAGTGATTGCGCCAGCTGCGGTGGTCAACTTCACGTCAACCTTGCCCAACTTGCCCGCTGGGCTTGGTGGGGCAGTGAATTCGATAGAGCCATCGGTGTTAGCA
>JBEDKW010000169.1:0-2700 GCA_041171945.1 Actinomycetota bacterium | reverse complement strand
CTTTCTAACTTGTTGGACAACGGACAGTTCAACATCGTTTACAACATGCTTTCCCTAGGCATCGCCAGCATGGTTTTCACAACCATCTTCCTATTCATTGCCCGCGAGCGAGTTCTGCCTCGTTACCGCATGGCAGTGATGATTTCGGCAACAGTTACCGCAATCGCCGCTTACCACTACTTCAGAATGTTTGACTCGTTCAACCACGCTTTCGCTGGAGCAGTAAACAACCCAGACGCCTACAACGTTGGCTACCGCTACGTTGACTGGTTCCTAACCGTTCCACTTCTATTGGTTGAAGTTGTTGCAGTTCTAGCGCTAACCCGCTCAGTTCAGCGCTCAATGCTCAACCGCCTAGTTCCTGCTGCAGCAGCCATGATTGCTCTTGGCTACCCAGGCGACGCAAAGCTTGACATCTGGGGCATTGCTCCATCGGTGTGGGGCCTACTGTCAACCTTGCCGTTCCTTTACATCATGTATGTGTTGTTCGTGGAGCTTGGCAAGAGCCTAGGACGCATGTCGGTAGAGGTTCAGAAGAAGGTAAAGATCCTTCGTTTGCTACTTATCGCAACCTGGGGCGTTTACCCAATCACCTTCATCTTGGCAATGGGCAGCACCAGCTTCGACGCAAACGCATTCGTTGCGCGTGAAGTTGGCTACAGCATCGCCGATGTCTTGGCTAAGTGCCTATTCGGTCTGATCATCTTCTCGATCGCCCGTATCAAGTCCGCAGAAGACGACAAGGCATTTGCCGAAGCAGAGTTCCGCGACTAATAGCCACAAAAACAAAGGAACGTGGGGCTGCCGGAAGGTGGCCCCACGTTTCGTTTAACCCAAATCTCTAAGGGTGAATTGGTTGGCTAGCCGATTAGTGCGTCTTCGACTGCTTTGTCTTCGTCGCCGAGCTGCTTGCGACGTTTTTTCGGCACGTAGGTCGGGTCGTTGGCAATCTTTCTAAACTCTTGCTCTTGGCGAACGCCCCAAACTAAAGCAAACATCGCCATCAAGGCAAAAAGAATCCACTGCAGCGCATAGCTGAGGTGGTTTCCTTCGGTTAGCTCTGGCATCGGTAAACCTTTAGGGGCCTGTCCGGCGGTGGCATAACCATCACCCAAACGAACATAGAAATCTTGATAGAAGCTGCCACTCACGGATGTCTTGCCTTCGAGCGCTTCGATGTTAATAGTCGGAATTTGCCCCGCTGGCGCACTGCGCCCCAGCAACGGCTCGGCTGGTCGCAGACGGCCCCAAATCGAAGTGATTGCATCACTTGGCAATGGGATGACCTTCGGTGGGTTGAGGTTCTCATCGGTGGCTAGCCAGCCGGTCTCGACAGCCACTAACTGGCCGGTCGTCAACTGAAAGGGAATGACTTGAAGAAAACCGGGGGAGCCGTTGTAGGGACGGTTTCTAACCAGGACAGCTTCCTCAGGGAAGAACCGGCCCGTCAATGACGCTGGCCGCCATTCGTCGGCCGGATTGAAACCAGTTGAACCAACTAACTCCTCGAGCTCAATCGGCTGCTGATCATAGTTTTTGGTTACCAAATCAATTTTGGCAACGGCTTCACTGCGGCGATTGAACTGCCAGCTAGCTAGAAAGAAGCATGAAACAGCGAACACTGACGCCAGCAATAGCCAGCCCAGCCAACGCTTCCAAGAATCTTGAAACCAAGACCCGGTTGATGCAGACATTAGATCGCTTCCAAGTTGAGGAAAAAGCCTCGAACACTCAAATAGTCAACCAGATAATCTGTGTGCGCTTCACAACCCAACCAGGTCTTGGTTCGATCTAACCCGTGAATTTTGGGATTGCGCCAGTTGATTTTGTTGGTCGCTTGATCAGTGCAACCAGCGCGAGAACACTTTTGCCCGACCGGGGCTAAGCCAAGCATTTAGTTACTCTTTGGCTCAGCAGGTTTGCTAAAAGCGTCGGCGCTGATGGTGAGGGTTGGGGCCACAGCCTTAGTTAGCGAGCCGCCATCCGAGCTTTGACCCGGAACATTCGCCAGAACGACGGCAAAGTATGGCAAGAAAATTGCGGCCAAGAAGAAGACCCACATCAGCCAGCCCTGAATCACCATGGCCAGAACAATACAAATCACACGGATGATCATGGCTGCGGTGTATTTGAGCATTCGTTTGCGGCGCTCATCTTCAGGCGACATGCCGATTGAGGTCACGCTCTGCGGTTTTTGCATTTAAGACCTCCACCTTCATTTTTGTAGCCAGCCAACAAGAGACCAGATTAGGCCAAAGGCTAGACTTCTCTTGTTGAAAGCCCTCATCCGTAGGTTGTATTCCCGAAAGCGATGCCATAAATGAGCACAGTCAGAACAGTTCTAGTCACCGGCGGAAACCGCGGCATCGGTCGCTCCATCGCTGAGGAGTTTGTTCGTCTAGGGCACCGCGTAGCAGTCACGGTTAGAAGTGGCGAGGGCCCGGCCGGCACCATCAGTGTGGTAGCCGACGTGACCAACCCAGAATCTCTGGATAAGGCATTTGCCGAGGTTGAAGAAAAGCTCGGACCAATCGAGGTTCTAGTGGCCAACGCCGGCATCACCCGCGACACTCTCTTGATGCGCATGAGCGACGAAGAGTTCGAAGAAGTGATCAACACCAACTTGAATGGTGTGTTTCGCGTTTTGCGTAGAGCTACCAAAGGCATGATTAAAGCGCGTTTTGGCCGTGTCATCCTGAT